>NZ_CAKASO010000029.1:0-51644 GCF_916862475.1 Nocardioides sp. Leaf374 | reverse complement strand
GGAGCCGGTGGTGCTGGCGCCCGAGCCGGTGCACGACGACGTCACCTGGGTCTCCTCCTACGCCGTCAACCCGCTCGACGTGCCGGTGGCCGACAAGGCCGCGCTGCTCGTCGGCTGGACCGACCGGCTGCGCCGCTCCCCCGCCGTCGAGCACGCCTCCGCGCACCTGGCCCAGGTGCAGGAGAACAAGTACTACGCCGACCTCGCCGGCACCCGCACCACCCAGCAGCGGGTCAGGATGATGCCCGGCTTCGAGGCCATGGGCTCCTCGGCCGACGCGTTCGACTCGATGGCGAGCATCGCCCCGCCGGTGGGCCGCGGCTGGGAGTACTGCACGGAGGGCCCCTGGGACGGCGGCTGGGACTGGGACTCCGAGCTCGCCGAGGTGCCCGAGCTGCTGGCCGAGAAGCTCGCCGCGCCGGGCGTCGAGCCCGGCGTGCACGACTTGGTCGTCCACCCCTCCAACCTCTGGCTCACCATCCACGAGTCCATCGGCCACGCCACCGAGCTCGACCGTGCGCTGGGCTACGAGGCCAACTACGCCGGCACCTCCTTCGCCACCCCCGACCTGCTGGGCACGCTGCGCTACGGCTCCCCGGTCATGCACGTCACCGGCGACCGCACCGTCGAGCACGGCCTGGCCACCACCGGGTGGGACGACGAGGGGGTGGAGACCCAGGAGTGGGACATCGTGCGCGACGGGGTGCTCGTCGGCTACCAGCTCGACCGGCCGATGGGGCCGATGCTGCCCGAGCTCAACGGCGGACGCTCCAACGGGTGCGCCTACGCCGACTCCCCCGGGCACATCCCCGTCCAGCGCATGGCCAACGTGTCGCTGCAGCCCGACCCCGAGGGGCCGACGACCGAGGAGCTGATCGGTCGCGTCGAGCGCGGCCTCTACGTCGTCGGCGACAAGTCGTGGTCGATCGACATGCAGCGGTTCAACTTCCAGTTCACCGGCCAGCGCTTCTACCGCATCGTCGACGGCGAGCTCGCAGGTCAGGTCCGCGACGCGGCCTACCAGGCCACGACGACCGACTTCTGGGGGTCGATGGAGGCCGTCGGCGGCCCCGACACCTGGGTGCTCGGCGGCGCCTTCAACTGCGGCAAGGCCCAGCCCGGACAGGTCGCGGCCGTGAGCCACGGCTGCCCCACCGCGCTCTTCCGGGGCGTACGCATCCTCAACACCACCGACGAGGCGGGTCACTGATGTCGAGCACCTCCCCCACTCCCCAGCAGCTCGTCGAGCACGCCCTGGCCCTGTCGGAGGCCGACGACTGCGTCGTGGTCGTCACCGACGCGACCAGCGCCAACCTGCGCTGGGCCACCAACACGCTGACGACCAACGGCGTCATGCACCGCATCTCGGCCACCGTGGTGTCCTTCGCCCGCACCGCCGACGGCGTGGCCGCCGCCCCCGTCTCGGGCAGCGCCGGATCGCTGGAGCAGGTGGCGGCGCTCGTGGCCGCCGCCGACGCCGCCGCCCGGCTGGCCTCGCCCGCCGAGGACGCCGCCGATCTGGTCCCCGAGCGGGTGTCCCCCGACTGGGACGAGGCGCCCGTGCCGACCGACATCGGTGTCTACCGGCTCTTCGCCCCGGCGCTCGGGGAGGCCTTCGGGCGAGCGCGTGCCGAGGACCGCCTGCTCTACGGGTTCGTCAACCACGAGATGACCACCACCTACCTCGGCTCGTCGACCGGGCTCCGGCTGCGCCACGTGCAGCCGACCGGGCACTACGGCTGCACCGGCAAGCCGACCGACCTCTCGCAGAGCGCCTGGGTCGGCGGCGCCACCCGCGACTTCACCGAGGTCGACGCCCTGGAGATGGACGCGACCCTCGCCCGCCGTCTGGGCTGGGGCGCGCGGCGCGTCGACCTCCCCGCCGGGCGCTACGACACGATCCTGCCCCCCGGCTCGGTGGCCGACCTCATGATCGACGCCTACTGGTCGGCCGGTGCACGCGTCGCCCACGAGGGCCAGTCGGTCTACAGCCGCCGCGGCGGCGGCACCCGGATCGGCGAGCAGGTGGCCGCGCGGGGCGTGCGACTGTTCTCCGACCCGGCCCACCCCTCGCTGCCGTGCTCCCCCTTCGAGGTGGCGACCTCCTCGGGCAACGAGTCGTCGGTCTTCGACAACGGCCTGCCGCTGGGACGCACCGACTGGATCCGCGACGGGGAGCTGGTCTCGCTGCTCCAGACGCGTCACTCCGCGGCCATGACCGGGCAGCCGGTCACCCCGGGCATCGACAACCTGGTGCTGGAGGTCGACGGCGCGACCGGCAGCGTCGAGGACCTCGTCGCCGGCACCGAGCGCGGCCTGCTGCTGACGTGTCTGTGGTACATCCGCGAGGTCGACGCCCAGTCGCTGCTGCTCACCGGGCTGACCCGCGACGGCGTCTACCTCGTCGAGGGCGGCGAGATCACCGGGGTGGTCAACAACTTCCGCTTCAACGAGAGCCCGGTGGACCTGCTCGGCCGCTTCAGCCACGCCTCCGCGACCGTGCCCAGCTTCAGCCGGGAGTGGGGCGACGACTACTTCAGCCGCACCGCCACCCCGGCCCTGCGCGTGCCCGACTTCAACATGTCCAGC
Source organism: Nocardioides sp. Leaf374 (assembly GCF_916862475.1). Classification (NCBI taxonomy): domain Bacteria; kingdom Bacillati; phylum Actinomycetota; class Actinomycetes; order Propionibacteriales; family Nocardioidaceae; genus Nocardioides; species Nocardioides sp. Leaf374. The sequence goes on along the minus strand of NZ_CAKASO010000029.1, from coordinate 49,055 downwards.
GTCTCCCAGGCCCTGTGACCGCTCGCGCTCAGGCGAGCGCGCGCGCCTGCTTGCGCAGCCGTGAGCGCGTGCGCGGCCAGGCGTCGAGGAAGGCCGTCTCGAGCTCCTCGGCCCGCGCCTGCTCGCGGGCGTGCAGCACGCCGTAGGTGAACGCGCTCTCCCCCGCCGCCGTGGCGGCGCGCGCGAGGTCGAGCAGGTGCCGCCGGGTGATCTCGGTGTCCTGACGCTCGCCGAGCCGCTGCGTGATCGCCTTGGCGGTCCTCGTCAGTCGCCTGGCCCGCTTGCCCCACGCCGGCTCGAGCACCTCGGCGGCGTAGCGCAGTCGCTTCGCGGCCTTGCGGGCGTCGTGCCAGGCCTCCTCCACCTCGCGGCGCACCTCGACGCTCGCGGGGTCGTCGTCGAACCGCGCCAGCCGGTCGAGACCGTCCACGACGCGCTCGACCGCCCGCTCCGCCCGGGCGACGTCGCGACCGACCCGCGGCACCGCGACCTCCCGGGCGGGCAGCTGGGCCTCCTCGGCCAGGGGCGGGCGCGCCGCAAGCTCCTGCAGCACCGGCCACAGCGCCCGGCAGCGCGGCGAGTCGAGCACCGCGACGACGTCGGCGCGACGACTGGCGCCGTAGGTGGAGCGCAGCCGGCTGCGCACCGGGCCGACGACCTGCTCGGCCGGCAGGTCGACCACCCGCTGGCGCAGCAGGTCGTGGACCACCTCCGCGTCGCGCGCGCCGCCCAGCTCGCCGGCCAGCCAGCGCAGCTCCTCGCGCACCGGCTCGGTGACCTCGCGGTCCAGCAGCGGGCGGTAGGTCGCGAGCGCGGAGCGGATCCGGCGGCACGCCACCCGCGCCTGGTGCACGCCCCGGTCGCCGCCGCGGCGGATCTCGGTCTCGCGGCGCAGCAGCTCCTCGACCTGCTGCTGCAGCCGGAGCTCGACCAGCCGTCCGGCGGGCTTCCCCCGGCCGGGGCGTCCCGGCGCCGTGGCGGCACGGGCGAGGGCCTCGCCGAGCACCACCTCGATCTTGCGGGACACCGCCGCGACCTCGACGCCCAGCTCGGCGAGGTGCTCGTCGGCCGCCTCGAGGAGGTCGGTGCCGGCCGTGACCAGCTCCAGCTCCCACTCCCGCCACACCGTCACCGCCCCGGGTGACGTCTCGCCGGCCAGGCCCGGCCCGGGCGATCCCGTGACCTCGTCGTCGACCAGCTCGGCCAGCACCGCACCATCGGCGTCGAGCAGCTCCTGGGTCGTACGCCGGGTCAGCACGGTGGCGACCACCACGAGCGGCGCCTCGCCCACGCGCGCCGCCACCAGCGTCCGCAGCTGCTGGGGCGGCGTCGTGCCCGTCGTGAGGGGACGCCGCAGCTCGTCGCGCCCCTCGCCGACCGGCAGCTTGAGGTGCCAGCCCGCGTCGGTCCCGCCCGTGCGCCGACGCAGCGAGATGCCCGCCCGCACCAGGCGCAGGTCGGGGGTGTCGACGTAGGCCGCCTCGAGGTCGGTGACGACGGGCGGCCCCACCTGCGCCACCCCGGGCAGCTCGGTCAGGTCGGGCACCGGAGCCTGCGGCGGAGGGGTGTAGGTGCGCTCGATCTCGTGGTGGGCCATGTGCCAGGTCTACCGCACGCGTGGGTGCTGCAGCGCCTGCGGTTCCTGCAGTTCCTCCTACGAGGCCTGCGACGACGAGTTCGTCACCCCGGCCACTGCCACCGTCAGCGGGATCGCGCCCGAGCCGCTGTGCGTGCTGGCGCGTCCGAGGTCGTCACCGTGTCGACCCGTCGCATCCGCTACGTCGCCATCGCACCCCGCCAGGACCTGCTGGTCGACGTCGGCCTGGTGCGCGGCATCGAGCAGCGCACGACAGCGAGCGGGCCCACCGGCCCCGGCGCCGTGATGGTGCCCCAGCGCGCGCAGCGGCTGTGGAGCGCCACCCGCTGAGCCGAACCACTGGCCCACGTCACGAGGCCCGGACCCCAGCGGGGGTCCGGGCCTCGTGCCGTCCTCAGAGCGTCCTCACGGCCCGCACGCGCGGGCGGGGCTCACTCGGCGAAGGCCTCCAGCGGCGGGCAGGAGCACTGCAGGTTGCGGTCGCCGTAGGCCTGGTCGATCCGGCCGACCGGCGGCCAGTACTTGTCGGCGGCGGTGTGCGCCCCGGCCGGGAAGACCGCCAGCTCGCGGGAGTAGGGACGGTCCCACTCCCCACCCAGCACCCGGGCGGTGTGGGGCGCCCCGCGCAGCGGCGACTCCTCGGGCGTCCACTCCCCCGCGGCGACGCGGTCGATCTCGCCGCGGATGGCGATCATCGCGTCGCAGAAGCGGTCGATCTCGGCGAGGTCCTCGGACTCGGTGGGCTCGACCATGAGGGTGCCGGCGACCGGGAACGACATGGTCGGGGCGTGGAAGCCGTAGTCGACCAGCCGCTTGGCCACGTCGTCGACGGTGACGCCGGTGTCCTTGGTGAGCCCGCGCACGTCGAGGATGCACTCGTGGGCGACCAGGTCGCCGTGACCGCGGTAGAGCACCGGGAAGTGCTCGCCGAGCCGCGCGGCGACGTAGTTGGCCGACAGCACCGCTGAGGCGGTGGCCCGGGTCAGGCCCTCGGGGCCCATCATCCGCACGTAGGCCCACGAGATCGGCAGGATCCCGGCCGAGCCGTACGGCGCGGCGCTGATGGGGCCGATCCCCTCGCGCTTGGCCGCCTCGGGGTGCATCGCGTGGGAGGGCAGGTACGGCGCGAGGTGAGCGCGCACGCCCACCGGACCGACGCCGGGCCCGCCGCCGCCGTGGGGGATGCAGAAGGTCTTGTGCAGGTTGAGGTGCGAGACGTCGCCGCCGAACTCGCCCGGCTTGGCGTAGCCCAGGAGCGCGTTGAGGTTGGCGCCGTCGACGTAGACCTGTCCGCCGTGGGCGTGCACGATCTCGCAGAGCTCGCCGATGGTGTCCTCGTAGGCCCCGTGGGTCGAGGGGTAGGTGACCATGATCGCCGCGAGGTCCTCGGCGTGCTTCGCGCAGGCCGCACGCAGGTCGTCGAGGTCGACACCCCCGTCGTCGGCGGCCTTGACCACGACCACCTTCATGCCGGCCATCACCGCGGAGGCGGCGTTGGTGCCGTGGGCCGAGCTGGGGATCAGGCACACGTCGCGCACCGGTGCGCCCTCGGCGGCGCGGGCGCGGTGGTAGCCCCGGATCGCCAGCAGCCCGGCCAGCTCGCCCTGCGAGCCGGCGTTGGGCTGGATGGAGACGCGGTCGTAGCCGGTGACCTCGGCCAGCCACCCCTCCAGCTGCTCGACCATGCGCCGGTAGCCCTCGGCGTCCTCCGCGGGCGCGAACGGGTGGAGGTCGGCGAAGCCGGGCAGCGAGACCGGCTCCATCTCGGTGGTCGCGTTGAGCTTCATGGTGCAGGAGCCCAGCGGGATCATGCCGCGGTCGAGGGCGTAGTCGCGCGCGGAGAGCCGGCGCAGGTAGCGCAGCATCTGGGTCTCGCTGCGGTGGGTGCGGAAGACCTCGTGGGTGAGGTAGTCGCTCGTGCGGCGCAGCGCCTCGGGCAGGGCGTCGCCCGTGGTGGCGTCGAGCGCGTCGAGGTCGGCGCTGACGCCGAAGGCGTCGAGCACGCGGTCGATCGTGGCCCGGGTGGTGCACTCGGAGGTGGAGACGCCCACCGTGTCCTCGTCGACCAGGCGCAGCTGCAGGCCGAGCTCGCGGGCGGCGTGCACGACCTGGGCGGCGCGGCCGGGCGCCGCGACGGTGAGGGTGTCGAAGAAGTCGGCGGTGAGCACGTCGACGCCGCCGTCGGCCAGCGCACGCGCGAGGACCGCGGCGTAGCGGTGGGTGCGGGTCGCGATCGCCCGCAGGCCGTCAGGGCCGTGGTAGACGGCGTACATCGAGGCCACCACGGCCAGCAGCACCTGGGCGGTGCAGATGTTGGAGGTGGCCTTGTCGCGACGGATGTGCTGCTCACGGGTCTGCAGCGCCAGGCGGTAGGCCGGGCGGCCCTCCGCGTCGACCGACACCCCGACGAGGCGACCGGGCAGGTGGCGCTCGAGTCCGGGTGCCACCGACATGTAGCCGGCGTGGGGGCCGCCGTAGAACAGCGGCACACCGAAGCGCTGGGAGGACCCGACGACCACGTCGGCGCCCATCGAGCCCGGGGACTCCAGCACGGTGAGCGCCAGCAGGTCGGCGGCGACGACGGCCAGGCCGCCACGGGCGTGCACGGCCTCGACGAGCGGGCGCGGGTCGCGCACGCGCCCCGACGCGCCGGGGTACTGCACCAGGACGCCGGAGACCGGCTCCTCGCCACCGGGCAGGCCGTGGTCGAGGTCGGCGACGACCACCTCGATGCCCATCGCCTCGGCGCGGGTGCGCACCACGTCGACGGTCTGCGGCAGCGCGTCGGCGTCGACCACGAACGGCCCCGAGGCCTTGCGGTTGCCCCGGCGCACCAGGGTCATCGCCTCGGCCGCCGCGGTGCCCTCGTCGAGGAGGCTGGCGTTGGCGGTGGGCAGGCCGGTCAGGTCGCCGATGACGGTCTGGAAGTTGAGCAGCGCCTCGAGGCGGCCCTGGGAGATCTCGGGCTGGTAGGGCGTGTAGGCGGTGTACCAGCTGGGGTCCTCCAGCACGTTGCGCCGGATGACGGCCGGGGTCAGCGTGGCGTGGTAGCCCAGGCCGATCATCGACTCCCCCGGGCGGTTGGCGCCGGCCAGCTCGCGCAGCTCGCGCGCGGCGACGTCCTCACCCACCGCCGCCGGCAGGTCGAGCGACTCCGGGGTGCGGATGCCCCCCGGCACGGCGGCGTCCATGAGGGCGCCGAGCGAGTCGAAGCCGAGCCGCTCGAGCATCGTGGTGACGTCGGCGGGGCTCAGGCCGATGTGACGGTCGACGAACGGCAGGGCCGCGTCGAGCTCGGCGAGGGTGGGGTGGTCTGACACGTGGCGGCTCCTCGGGGCGTGGTCGTCCGGGTGCCTCCCCCTCTGTCGGGGCGTCGTCGCGCCTCCAGAGTTGCCTCGACCGCGCGGTCCGGGTGCCTGAGAGGTTCCGGGGAGGAATTGCCCCTTCGGCGCCCCGGGCCGGCCAGCGACCCGGAGACTCTCCCGCGCGGGATAGTCAGCGGTGCCACTCTAGCCCCGGCGCAGGCCCGAGCACGACATCGGCCCGTCGCCCCGGGTGGGGCGACGGGCCGTCGTACGTCGGGTCGGCGTCAGCCGATCTTGCGCGCGGCGCGGCGCGCGGCGAGCTCGTCGGAGGCCGACGGGGCCTCCGCGGCGTCATCGCCGGTGCGCTCGCTGGGCAGCTCGGCGAGCGTGCCCTCGATCTCGCGCCACACACCGCCGATGGCGATGCCGAAGACGCCCTGGCCGCCCTGGAGCAGGTCGATGACCTCGTCGTTGCTGGTGCACTCGTAGACCGAGGCGCCGTCGCTCATCAGCGTGACGCGCGTCAGGTCGTCGGTGCCGCGCTCGCGCAGGTGCTGCACCGCGGTGCGGATCTGCTGCAGGGAGATGCCGGCGTCGAGCAGCCGCTTGATGACCTTGAGGATCAGGATGTCGCGGAAGGAGTAGAGCCGCTGGGACCCCGAGCCCTTCGCGCCGCGCACGGTGGGCTCGACCAGGCCGGTGCGGGCCCAGTAGTCGAGCTGGCGGTAGGTGATGCCGGCGGCGTTGCAGGCCGTGGGGCCGCGGTAGCCGGTGTCGCTGGGCAGGGGCGAGACGTCGTCGGTGAAGAGCAGGCCCTGCTCCTCGGCGGCCTCGACGGCCACCTCGGCGGCCAGGGCCGCCTGGGCGTCGACGCCCTTGCTCGTGTCGTGCTCGTTCACACGGTCCTCCGTGGGTCTACTCCGTTAGCGCGTAACACCGGGGAAGGTGGTGAGCTGCGGAGCAACGACACCGGTGGAGTTACAACAGAGACAGTTCAAGGTAGGCCCGCCGCGTGACCCCGTCAAAGACCTCGGGCCCGCGTGTCCTCACCCTCATCCTCTGCTTGAGGGTGAGGGTCTGGCCGGCCCTACGTCGGCTCCTGGCCCGCCTCGAAGTCCTCGGGGGTGACGTGGTCGAGGAACTCGCGGAACTTCTCCACCTCGTCCTCCTGCTCGGCCGGCACGGCCAGACCCGCCTCGTCGAGGACCTCCTCGGCGCAGACGATGCGGGTGCCGGTGCGCAGGGCCAGCGCGATCGAGTCGGAGGGCCGGGCACTGACCTCCGCGCCGCTGCCGAGCACCAGGGTGGCGAAGAAGACGCCGTCCTTGACGTCGGTGATGCGCACCTCCGTCAGCTCGTCGCCGGTGGCCTCCAGCACGTCCTTGAGCAGGTCGTGGGTCAGCGGTCGCGGCGGCACGACGCCCTGCTGGGCGAAGGCGATGGCCGTGGCCTCGACCGCCCCGATCCAGATGGGGAGGTACCGCTCCCCCGTGATCTCGCGCAGCAGCACGATCGGCTGGTTCGAGGGCATCTCGACCCGGACTCCCATGACATCGACTTCGCGCACGTCCTCACCCTACTCCGGGGTGGTGGGCGCCGCCGACGGCCCGGTCAGCGCGACAGGCCGGCCTTGACCAGGGTGGCGTGCAGGCGCACCGAGAGCGCGGCGATCTCGCTGGCGGCGTGCTCGGCCCGGGCCGAGGCCGCGGCGTCGCGACCACGCTGCAGCGGCGCGACGACCTGCTCGACGAGGCCCACCTCGCGGTCCGCGGCGGTCTTGAAGGCGCGCAGGTGCCGCGGCTCGAAGCCGAAGTCGGCCAGCTCGCGCGCCGTGCGGGCGAGCACGAGGGCGTCGGTGTCGTAGAGGCCCGTGCCCGTGCGCGCCACGATCAGCCCGAACTGCTCGAGCTGGCCCAGCAGCTCCTCGGAGATCTCGGCGACCTTCAGCAGCTCGCGCCGCGAGAGCCGCAGGTTGTCCTGGCGGCGGAAGGACTCGGGGCTGGGCAGGCCGTCGGGGGCCAGCGCGACCGTGGGCACCGTCGGCACCACGGTGTCGATCGGCGGCGGCTCCAGGCCGCGGTCGATGGCGTCGAGGTGCTCGCCGATCACCTTCAGCGGGAGGTAGTGGTCGCGCTGCATCCGCAGCACGTAGCGCAGCCGCTCGACGTCGTCGTGGGAGAACTTCCGGTAGCCCGCGGGCGTGCGCTCGGGCTTGATGAGCCCCTTGTCCTCGAGGAACCGGATCTTGGGGATCGTGACGCTCGGGAAGTCGGCGCGCAGCCGCTCGAGGACCTCCCCGATGTTCATCCGCGCCCGGTGCCCCCCGCTGGGTGCCGGGCTGCCGGTGGAGGCCACGCGTCAGCTGCCCTCGTGACCGGAGAAGAACACCAGGCGGTACTTGCCGATCTGCACCTCGTCGCCGTCCTTGAGGAGCACGTGGTCGATGCGGTCGCGGTTGACGTAGGTGCCGTTGAGGCTGCCGACGTCGCTCACGGTGAAGGACGCGCCCTCGCGGTTGAACTCCGCGTGCTTGCGCGACACCGTCACGTCGTCGAGGAAGATCTCGCTCTCGGGGTGGCGCCCGGCGTAGACGACGTCGCTGTCGAGCAGGAAGCGGCTGCCCGAGCCCGGGCCGCGCTGGACCACGAGCAGGGCGTGACCGGTCGGCAGGGCGTCGACGGCCGCGGCGTCGACGGGGTTGAGCTGCCGGTCGGAGGTCTCGACCTTGGCGTCGCCCAGACCGATCTGGATCGTCGCGGTGGACTCCCCGAGCGGCTCCGCGGAGGCCGGGGCGGGCACGTCGGCCGGCGTCACCAGACGCGTGCCGCACTGGGAGCAGAACCGTGCGTCGTCGGGGTTCTGCCGACCGCAGGCTGTGCAGAAAGGCATCTCTTCTCCTCCAGCTGCTGGGCTGTGGTCGAGCGGGTGGGGCGCGGGGTCGGACGGGCACCCGAACCCTCAAGGCTGGCCTGAGGGTGAGTGTCGGCCCGAACCTACCAGCAGGCCGAGCCCGGCCGCTCCCGCTCCACGTGCCCGGTGGGGGCCGCTCAGCCCTCGAGGGTGCCGGTGTAGGCGGTGGCGTCCATGAGGGCGTCGAGCTGGGCGGGGTCGCTGGGCACGACCTCGAAGAGCCAGCCACCGGAGTAGGGGTCGTTGTTGACCAGCTCGGGGGTCGCGTCGAGCTGCTCGTTGCGTGCGACCACCTCGCCGGTCACCGGCGCGTAGATGTCGCTGACCGACTTCGTCGACTCCAGCTCGCCGCACGTCGTGCCGGCCTCGAGGGTGTCGCCCACCTCGGGCAGCGAGACGTAGACGATGTCGCCGAGGGCGTCCTGGGCGAAGTGGGTGATGCCGATGCGGACGGAGCCGTCGTGCTCACCGGGCTGGCGCAGCCACTCGTGCTCGGCGGTGTACAGCAGGTCGTCGGGGTACACGGTCTCTCCTCCGGTCGGGGTCACGGAAGGCTACTGCCCGTCCGCGGGGGCGGCGTACTCAGGTTGGGTGCTCTCGGCGACGCTCTCGATGTCGAGGGAGGTCAGCTCGGTGACCTCGACCTCGATCCCCGACTCCTCGAGCTGGAGCCGGGGGCCGGAGAAGAAGTCGACGGCGCCCGACAGCGTGGCCGGCGCGCCGATGACGTCGAGCACGTAGGGCGCCTCCAGGAGCTCCCCGTCGACCACGATGCCCCCGGTCGCGTCGGCGAACGAGCTCTGCGCGACCAGCCGGACCCGTCCGTTGAGCTGCATCGCCTCGGCGTCGGCCGTGCGGAGGTCCTGGACCATCGCGACCAGGGCCTGCGCACCGACCGTCCCGGTGACCTCGCTGAGGGTGATCCGCACGCCCGGCCCGGTCACGGGGACGGTGCCGGCCAGGATGCTCAGGGTGTCGGCCTCGCTGCGCGCCTGCGCCAGCGCCGCGGCCTCCGCGGAGGTGTCGGAGGCGAGGTCGTCGCGGGTCCGCTCGAGCCGGGTGATCTCCGACTGCGCCCGCTGGGAGGCGCCCGCGAGGCCGCTGAGCACGTCGATGAGGTCCTGCTCCCGGTAGCCCGCGAACGAGTCGTCGACCTCGTTGCTGCGCACCTGGGTCACGCCGGCGAAGCCCACGAGGGCCAGCAGCACCGCCACGACGGCCTGGCCGCGCGTGGGCTTGAGCAGCGCGCGCACGAGACGGTCACGGCCCGGCTCGGCCGGCCGCTGTCGCGCGGGCCGCTGCGCGGTCGGGGGCGCCTGCGGCTCATCCGGCGGTCGCGGGGCCTGCGGCTGCCCCGGCGCCTGCGGCGTGGGCTCAGGCATGGAAGAGGTGGCGGCGGATCGCCGCGACGTTGGAGAAGATCCGGATGCCGAGGACCACGATCACACCCGTGGACAGCTGTCCCCCGACCCCGAGCTTGTCGCCGAGGTAGACGATCGCGGCGGCGATGACGACGTTGGAGACGAAGGAGACCACGAAGACCTTGTCGTCGAAGATCCCGTCGAGGTAGGCCCTCAGGCCGCCGAAGACGGCGTCGAGCGCGGCGACCACCGCGATGGGCAGGTAGGGCTCCAGCGACAGGGGAACGTCGGGCTGGAAGGCGAGGCCGAGCACGATGCCGACCAGCAGTCCGAGCGCTGCGATCACTGCACGTTCTCCTCTCCCCTGGGTGGGCCGGGCGGGGTCACGACGAGCTCCTCGACGCTGCGCAGGGGGCGGGGACGCGCGGCCGGGAGGGTCATCGAGGAGACATTCTGCCTCTCGACGCCGAAGCCGTACTGGGCGGCCACCTGCGCGAAGAGTGCGCCCGACGCGGTCTCGGCCAGATCGGCCTGCAGCGTGCGGCTGTCACCGATGGCGGAGACGACGTAGGGCGGGCGCAGGTCACGTCCCTCGATGGCCACCGTCGTGCCCGACAGCAGGATGGACGACAGCACGGTCAGCCGGTTGCCGTTGATCGACACCGCCTCGGCGCCCGCCTGCCACAGGCCGTTGACCAGCAGGCGCAGGTCGCGGTCCTCCACCAGCACCCCGCCGGTCGCGGGGTCGGACACCGTGATGCGGACGCCCTCGCCCTCGACCGCTCCGTAGCCGGTGCGAGCGGCCAGACGGCGCTCGCGCGCCTCCTCCGTGACCCGGTCGGCGCGCAGCGCGGCCGTGGTCGCCTCGGCGGCCGCGATCCGGTCGCCGAGGCGGCTGATGCGCTCCTGCTGGTCGGCGATGCCGGCCCGCGCCGTGAGGACCTGGTCGATGAGCGTGCTGCGGCCGGCCTGGTCGACGTCGGCGTTGCGCGAGGTCTGCAGGGCCGCGGTGGCCACCATGATCCCGAAGACCGCGACCACCACGGCCGCCGTGCGGTGGCCTCCGCCCCGGCGCGTCGGCGGAGTCTCGGGCTCCGCGCCGAGCGAGGCGGCGCGACGATGCTCGGCGCGACGCTCCGCGACGTGGAGGTAGTCCTCGTCGAGCGACTGCTGGGTGATGAGCGTCAGCAACGGCATCGTGACCCGGGCCGGGAGCTGCTCGGGGTGCCGCGACTCCTCCGGGGTCGTCGGCGCCGGGGGACGCTGCCGGCTAGCCACCGCTCACCCGGTCCGACTCGGCGGTGGTCCCGGGCGTCGTCCCGGAGGTCGTCCCGGGCGTGGCTGCCCCGGCCGCGCCCGTGGTCCGCGGACCGGGGGCTCGAGCCGGTCGCGGCCGACGACGCGGACGCGGCTCCGTGGTGGCGAGCAGCCGTCGGACCTGCCAGGCGTAGAGGATGCCGGCCCACCAGTAGAGCCCGATGCCCCAGACCGCGAAGGCCCAGCCGAAGACCTCGGCCAGCCTCGCCACGGTGCCGTCGCCGTCGCCGAGCAGCAGCAGCGGGAAGGCGTAGAGCAGGTTGAAGGTGGCGGCCTTGCCCAGGAAGTGCACCGGCAGCGCGCTGTAGCCCCGGGTGCGCAGCAGCGGCACCAGGCCCCACATGAGCGCGTCGCGCAGCGGCAGCGAGACCGCCATCCACCACGGGATGACGTCGCGCAGGGCCAGCCCGACCACGACGGCGAGGATGTAGAGCCGGTCGGCCACGGGGTCGAGCACCTGCCCCAGCACCGAGGTCTGGCCCAGGCGGCGGGCGAGCCACCCGTCGAGCCAGTCGGTCACGCCGGAGACCATGAGCAGGGCCAGGGCCCAGCCGTCGGCCTCGGGGCCGAGCACCAGCCACAGGAACACCGGCACCCCTGCCAGGCGCACGGCGCTCAGCAGGTTGGGGACCGTCCACACGCCGTGGTCGGGCGTCGGGGCGTCGGACACTGCGGCCTGCTCTTCTCCGTGACGGACGGGCACCCGGGCGGGGCCCGGAGGCCGGCTCGGTGCACGTGAGCCGGCGGCCTCACCATAGCCGTCGCGCGCCGCCCCCGACCGCGACGCCCCGCGACCGACGCCGCCGGAAGGCGGGTCCGGTCGGCCCCGATCGGCGCGGCGGTCTAGCCCGATGTGACCAGGCCGGTCGGCCCACGCGGGGGCGGCCCGGGCCGGGCGGCCCGCACTAGCCTGGGCGAGCGCCGCCCGGCGCCATGGGGCTCGACCGGGCGGCGCTGTCACGTGCGGGGAGAGGGGGCGTACCCCAGGTCGGGTATCTGTGCGTCCGACCGCGGCCGACCCCTCAGGCCCCACGACCCCCCTGCCGATGAGGCTGGTCCCCCCGCACCACGGCCCGACTCCCCGGTCGGCCGGCTCGGCCCCTCCCCCCTCGGACCTGGAGTACCCCCGTGCCCGACGTGTCCCCCCGCACCGCACCGTCCACCACGACCGCTACCACGACCGCCACCACGCGACGCAGCGTCCTGCGCGCCGGCGCCACCGCGGCCGGCGCGGCAGGGGTCGGCGCGACCGTGCTCGCCGCGCCCGGACGCACCGAGGCGGCTCCGGCGTACCGCCCGGCGCGCTTCGCCGGCGACACCCCCCTCCTCGGGGCCCGCGACCGTCACCTCGTCATGCGCTTCAGCTACGGCCTGACCCCCGCGCTCGCGCGGCAGGTCCGCAGGGCCGGTGGCGGGCGGGCGTGGTTCGAGCAGCAGCTCGACGTCGACTCGGTCACCGACGGCGCCGGAGCCTTCGCCTCGTGGTGGCCCGGGCTGGGACGCACGCCCTCGGAGCTGTGGCAGCGCCACGTCGGCGAGGTCGAGGGCGGCTGGGAGGTGATGGACGACTACCAGCGCTGGCTGCTGCTGCGCCGCATGCACACCGGCCGTCAGGTGCACGAGGTGATGACGGAGTTCTGGGAGAACCACCTCAACGTGCCGGTCAACGGCGACGCCGTCTTCACCTGGCGCGCCGACTACGGCGACACCGTCCGGCGGCACGCCCTGGGTCGCTTCGACGAGCTGCTGCAGGACGCTGTCGTGCACCCCGCGATGCTGCTCTACCTCGACGGCGCCATCTCGACCGCCGAGCACCCCAACGAGAACCTCGGCCGCGAGCTCCTCGAGCTCCACACCGTCGGGCGCGGCCAGTACGACGAGGACGACGTCAAGGCCTCCGCGCGCATCCTCACCGGCTGGTGGGTGGACATGTGGCGCACCTGGGCCGCCTCCTACGAGCCGCGCCACCACGCCGTCGGGCCCGTCAGCGTCATGGACTTCAGCCACCCCAACGCCGACCGCGACGGCCGGGCCGTCACCCGTGCCTACCTCACCCACCTCGCCCACCACCCGGCGACCGCGGCCAGGATCGCCCGCAAGCTGGCGGTGAAGTTCGTCAGCGACGACCCGCCGCAGGCGCTGGTCGACGAGCTGGCCCGGGTCTACCTCGCCTCCGACACCGCCATCGTGCCCGTGCTGCGCGCCCTCGTCGCCTCCGAGGCCTTCGCCGGCTCCGCCGGGGCCAAGGTGAGGGACCCCGGCGAGGACGTCGTGGCGACCTACCGCGCCCTGCGGGTGAAGGTCAGCGAGCCTCCCCAGGGTCGCGCCGGTGACTCGTGGGGCGCCAACGCCGTGCTCTGGCAGTGCTCCGACCTCGGCAGCACGCCCATGTCCTGGCCCCGACCCGACGGGGCGCCGCTCGACAACGACTCGTGGTCCTCCTCCTCGCGGGTCGTGGCCTCCTTCGGCCTGCACTACGCGATGAGCGGGGGCTGGTGGCCCCGCGACGGCATGCGCTATCGCACGCCTCGGCAGTGGCTGCCGAAGGCCTCGATCCGCTTCGACCTGCTGGTCGACCACCTCGCCCAGGAGCTGCTCGGCGTGCACTCCACCGCCGAGCTGCTGCAGGCCTGCTGCGAGGCCTGCGACGTCCGCCCGGGCGAGCGGATCACCCGCGAGCACCGCCTGGTGAAGTGGGCCTTCCAGCGCCTGCTCACCACCTTCCTCGACTCCCCGCTGCACATGACCCGGTGACGGTGACCCCATGACGACCTCTCCCCTCCCCGCCGGACCGCGCGCCGTCGCACCGGCCGGCTCCCCCTGCTGCGCCGAGTACGCCGGCCTGAGCCGCCGCGGCCTGTTCCGGGGGCTCGCGCTCGCCGGTGCCACCACCGCGATCGGCTCGGCCGTGGTGACCGCCTCGCCCGCACGGGCCGCGAGCGCCTCCTCGGTCCTGGTGGTGGTGTCGCTGCGCGGCGCCGCCGACGGGCTGTCCCTGGTGGTGCCCCACGGCGACCCGGCCTACTACCGGGCCCGCCCGCGCATCGCCGTGCCCTCCGAGAGCCTGCTGGCCAAGGACGCGATGTTCGGGCTGCACCCCCAGCTCTCGCCGCTGCTGCCGCTGTGGACCTCGGGGCGCCTGGCCGCGATCCAGGCCACGGGGCTGCCGGTGGCCAACCGCTCCCACTTCTCGGCGATGGAGGAGCTCGAGGACGCCGCCCCCGGCTCGACCGCCCGCGTGGGCTGGCTCAACCGGCTCATCGGCGGTGACGCCGACGCCTCCCCGCTCGAGGGCCTCCACGTCGGGCTGGGGGTCGTGCCGACCTCGCTCTACGGCGGGGCGGCCGTCTTCGCGGTCAAGGACGTCGACTCGGTGGAGATCCCCGGCGCCGACCAGTACGACACCACCGGCGGCCGTCCGCGTTCGCTGCGCACGCTGTGGGGCGGCGACACCAGCCCGCTGGGGCGCGGGGTGCGCGCGACCTTCGACTCCGTGCAGGGCTTCGCGCCGGTGCAACGCGCCGTCGACCGGCGCGGGCGCTACCCCTCGACCGACCTCGGTCGCGCCCTCGCCGACGTGGCGCGGGTCGTGCGTGGCGACGTCGGGGTCGAGGTCGTCACCGTCGACCAGGGCGACTGGGACATGCACACCAACCTCGGCACGCTGGAGTGGGGCGACATGCGCCGCAACGCCGCCGACCTCGCCGGGTCCGTCGCCGCCTTCTTCGACGACCTCGGCGCCGCGGGCGACAAGGTCACGATGGTCGTGCTCAGCGAGTTCGGCCGCCGGGTGGTGGAGAACAGCAACCAGGGCCTCGACCACGGCTACGGCAACGTCATGCTCGTCGCCGGCGCGGGGGTGAGGGGCGGGCGCTACTACGGCCGCTGGCCCGGCCTCGACACGACCCTCGACGCCGACCTGCTGGTCACCACCGACTACCGCCAGGTGCTGGGCGAGGTGGTCGCGAGCCGGTTCGCCGACGCCTCGGTGGCCCGCGTCTTCCCGGGGCTGTCCTACGACCCCGTGGGGTTCATGCGCACCGCCTGAACCGGCCGGGCCGGCTCGGGCGCGTCGGGTCGGGTCGAATCGGGTCGGCTCGGGTCGGGTCGGGTCGGGTCGGGTCGGGTCGGGTCGGGTCGGGTCGGGTCGGGCTCAGTCGACCCGGTAGGACGCCGACATGTCGCGGTCGCCGAGCCCGGCCTCCGCGGCCCGGGCGAGGTGCTCGCGCGCGCCCGGCACCAGGGTGAGGTCCAGCCCGGCGCCGCGTGCGGCGGCGAGGATGAGGTCGGCGTCCTTGAGGGCGCCGCCGAGGGCGAAGGAGGGCTCGTCGTCGCCGGCGAGCATGGCGCCGCCCTTGAGCTGCACGTAGGGCGCGTCGAGCGCCCCTCCCTCGACGGCCTCCAGGAAGAGTGCCGGGTCGAGGCCGAGCTCACGGGTCAGGCGCAGCGACTCCGCCACCCCCTCGAGCACGGTGAGCACCCAGGCGTTGGCCGCCATCTTCAGCCGGGAGCCCGCGCCGGCGGCGCCGAGCCACATCGTGCGGCTGCCCACGGCGTCGAGGACCGGGGCGATCCGGTCACGGGCGTCGTCGGGCCCGGAGGCCAGCACCACCAGGGCGCCGGCCTCGGCCGGTCCGCGGGTGCCGAGCACGGGGGCGTCGACCAGGGTGAGACCGAGCTCCTCGGCCAGGGCGACGAGCCGGTCGGAGCCCTCGACGCCGACAGTGCTCTGCTGGACCCAGACGGCGTCGTCGCCCATCGACGGCGCGACCTCGCGCACCACCGACTCCACGCTGTCGAGGTCGTAGAGCATGGTCACGACGACGTCGGCCCCGTCGACGGCCGCGGCGGCCGACGACGCCACCGTGGCGACGTCGGCCAGCGGCTCGGCCCGCTCGCGGGTGCGGTTCCAGACCGTGGTCGCCAGCCCCGCGGCGGCGATGTTGCGCGCCATGCCTGCGCCCATGACGCCGGTGCCGAGCACGGCCACGCGGGGCCCGGAGCCCGGCGACGGGGCGGGGACGTCGCTCGCGGCGGGTGCGGGGGTGCTGCTCTGCTCGCTCATGGCGCCACGCTAGGTCGCTCGCGCGCCCGAGCCGCTCACCCCTCCGGACGACCGCCGGGCGCCGGCGGCTCGGGCAGGGGCGTGCCTCCCCCGAAGCCGCTGGCCACCCCCACCGCGTCGAGCACGACGTACGGCGTGAGCGCACTCACCGCCCCGCGCGCCAGCGCCCGGTCTCCCCCGGCGAGGTGCTCCGCGGCCCGGCCGGCGACGACCACGAGGTTGCCGGCGCGGCGGCCCTTCAGCGTCGGCGGCTCGGCGCTCAGCGTGAGGTGCGGCAGGTGCACCCGCAGGCCGGCCAGCACGTCGCGGGTGTGGGCGAAGGGCGTGCGGTCGCTGAGGTTGAGCAGGGCCAGGCCGTCGGGCGCCAGGGCGCGGGCGACCAGGGCGAAGGCGGCCGGCGTGACGAGGTCGGCGGGCACCCGGCCGGCGGCGTACGCGTCGAGCACCACGAGGTCGAAGGCGCCCTCACGGAGCTCCGCCAGGCCGGTGCGGCCGTCGACGGGGCGCACCTTGATGCCGCTGCGCCGCGGCAGCGGGAGCCGCTCGCGCACCAGCGCGGTGAGCGCGGTGTCGGGCTCGAGCACGACCTGGCTCGACCGGGGGCGGGTGTGGGCGACGTAGCGCGGAAGGGTCAGCCCCGCCCCGCCGACGTGCACGACGCGCAGCGGCGCCCCGGGCCCGCCGTGGGCGTCGACGACGTCGCCCATGCGGCGCACGTAGCCGAACTCCAGGCGCGAGGGGTCGTCGAGGTCGACGTGGGACTGGTCGCGGCCGCCGACGCGCACCAGGAAGGTCCGCGCGCGCTCGGTGGCCACCACCTCGGCGACCTCGGCCGCCTCGGCCACTCCGGCCACTCCGCCCGGTCCGGCCGGCTCGCCCGACGGCGCCTGTGATCCCACACCGGCCAACCTAGGCGGTGCCCGCTTCGGCCCCTCGGTACCCTCCCCGGCATGGGCATGATGAAGAAGATGGGCAAGCTCGGCGTCGCGAAGCTGATCTACGACGAGGCGCGCAAGCCGGAGAACCAGGCACGCATCAAGGCGGCTGCCGCCAAGGTGCAGACGACCGTGCAGGAGCGCCGGGCCAAGCGGCCGCGCTGAGCGCACGCACCGCGCACCGCGCGGACCCCGACCCGCAGGACGCCGGCACCCGGCCGGCACCGGACCTGCCCCAGACCAGCACCAGACGAGCGCCAGACGAGCACCGAGGAGAGCCGATGATCTTCATCACCGCGAAGTTCCAGATCAAGCCCGAGCACGCCGAGGACTGGCCCGAGATCTCGCGGCCCTTCACCGAGGCCACCCGCGCCGAGGAGGGCTGCCTGTGGTTCGACTGGTCGCGCAGCCTCGACGACGCCCACGAGTACGTGCTGGTGGAGGCCTTCCGCGACGGTGACGCCGGTGGCGCCCACGTCTCCTCCGACCACTTCAAGCAGGCCCAGCAGGACCTGCCGCCCTACCTCGTCTCCACCCCCAGGATCGTGAGCCTCGAGGCCCCCGGCACCGACTGGTCCGAGCTGGGCGAGATGCAGGTCGGCTGACCGCGACTCCCCCGCGTCCTCCTCAGCGCTCCCGTGCCTCGCGGCCGGGGGCGCTGAGGTCGTAGTGGGCCAGCTTGCGGTACATCGTGGCGCGGCTGACCCCCAGCTCGCGGGCCGCCGCCGTCACCGTCGCCCCCGGCCGGGCCAGCGCCCGGGCGATCTCCTCGCGCTCGACCGACTCCAGGCGCGTCAGGCGGTGGCCGCCGGCCCCCCTCAGGTCGGCGGGCAGGTGGCGCACGTCGACGACGTCGGTGACACGGCCGGCGTCGCGCACCACCCGCGCGAGCTGGTCGACGTTGTCGGGCCACGACGCGTCGCGCAGCACGCGCTCGGCGGCGGGGGTGAAGCGGAGGTCGCGGCCACGGTGGCGCCGTCCCAGGTGTGCGGCCAGCGGCACGACGTCCTCGGGGCGCTCCCGCAGCGGCGGCACCCCGACGACCGCGCCCACCAGTGGGGCCAGCGACGCGGGCACGTCGTGGAGGTCCTGCGCGGTGAGCACCAGCCGGGTCGCGGTGGCGGCACCGCCACGCGCGCCGGTCGCGGCGAGCAGGTCGCGCAGCCGCTCGGCGGCCCACAGCGGGAGGGTGTCGACGTCGGCGACGACGAACCCCGTGCCGGCCTTGCCCAGCTCGGGGGTCCACAGGTCGAGCCAGGCGTCGACGTCGCGCGGGTCGGGCGGGGTCGCACTGAGGATCCGGTCGCGCGGGCTGACCTGCCGCAGCGCCTGGGCACCGAGCGTCGCCCGCCCCGATCCCGGCTCCCCGAGCACGAGCACGACGTGCCCGGCCGCGAGCCCGGCGGCCGCCTCGGCGACAGGTGCGTTCCAGGCCGCCGAGAGCGCGGCGGCCAAGGTCGACGAGCCGCTGACCGCGCGGGCCGACTCCACGCGGTAGACCTGACCGCGCGGTTGCGGGCGGGGCGAGCGGCCCTGCGAGCGGGCCAGCATGAGGGCGGCGGTCGTGCCGGCCGCCGACTGGGCGAGCGCGAGCAGCAGGTCGCTGGAGGAGCGCGACCAGGTCGTGAGGTTGACGCTCCCCTCGAGCCGCCCGGTCACCGGGTCGTGCACGGGCACCGCGGCGCAGGTGTAGCCGCACAGGCTGGCGCTGTAGTGCTGCTCGGCGTGCACGAGGGTCGGCACCCGGTCGGCCAGCGCCAGCGCCAGCCCGTTGGTGCCGGCGTCGCGCTCGGAGAAGGCGAACCCCGGTGCGAGGTGCACCCGGTCGAGGGCGCGCAGCAGGGTGCTGTCACCGCAGAGCCGGTCGAGCACCAGACCCTCGTGGTCGGTGAGCATCAGCGAGACCGGCTCCGAGGCCAGGGTGGCGTGCAGGCCGCCAAGCACCTCGCGCCCGCATTCGAAGAAGAGCGACTCGGTGTCGACGGCACCGGCGAAGGCGGGGTCGACCTCGTCGAGGGGCACGCCGTAGTCCTCGCTGCGCTGCCAGCTGGCCAGCACCCGCTCGGGCACCGGACCGCCCGGTGCGACCTGGCGCGCGCGCAGAGGCACCACCTCGTCGTCCACGCCCCACCTCCCCGTCGTGTGACCCACGTTACGTCGGGGTCGCCGCGGGCAGCAGGCCCCGCTGTCTCAGATTGAGACACGGCACCCCTCGGCGACACCCCCGTCGGCTGCCTACCGTCGACCCAGACCAGGTGTGACACCCGTCACCCGTCCAGAGGGGATCGAGCATGTACAGCAAGAACGGTGAGGACTTCTACATCGTCGACGCGCACATCGCGCTGTGGGACGCGCGGCCGGAGAACCAGCGCAACATCCACGGCAAGCAGTTCATCGACTGCTTCTACGACTACCACCGCAACCTCAGCCCCGAGTCGGAGCAGTGGGGCTACGAGGAGTACCTCTACCAGGGCGGCGAGCGGCTGATGAAGGACGTCTTCACCGACGGCTACGCCGACCACGCGATCTTCCAGCCGGCCTACCTCAAGGAGTTCTACAACACCGGCTTCGGTCAGTCCGAGGAGGCCTTCGCCCTCGCCCAGGCCCACCCCGACAAGCTCACCTACAACCACAACTTCGACCCGCGCAACGGCGAGCAGGGCCTCGAGCAGCTCCACGCCGACGCCGAGAAGTACGGCCTCAAGGGCGTGAAGCTCTACACCGCCGAGTGGCACGGCGACTCACGCGGCTGGAAGCTCGACGACCCGTGGGCGGTGCGCTACTTCGAGGCGTGCCGGGAGCTGGGCATCCGCAACATCCACGTGCACAAGGGCCCCACGATCCGTCCGCTCGACCGCGACGCCTTCGACGTGGCCGACATCGACCACGTCGCCAGCGACTTCACCGACCTCAACTTCATCGTCGAGCACGTGGGCCTCCCCCGCCTGGAGGACTTCTGCTGGATCGCCACCCAGGAGCCCAACGTCTACGGCGGGCTCGCGGTCGCGATGCCGTTCATCCACACCCGGCCGAAGTACTTCGCCCAGATCATGGGCGAGCTCCTCTACTGGATCGGGGAGGACCGGATCCTCTTCTCCAGCGACTACGCCATCTGGACCCCGAAGTGGCTGGTGGAGTCGTTCGTGGACTTCCAGATCCCCGCGGAGCTCGGCGAGTACGCCCCGATCACCCTGGAGCAGAAGAAGAAGATCCTCGGGCTCAACGCCGCCAAGCTCTACGACCTCGACGTGCCCGCGCGACTGCGGCTGCCCGACGCCGACGAGACCGCGACCGGTCCGCGCGAGCCCGAGCGGGCCGACCTGGCGGCCGTGTGATGGCGCCCGCGACCCTGACCACGCGCGTGCGGCTCGACCCCTCTCCGGGGGCCGGGCCCGACGAGGAGCGCGTCCGCCGGGCCATGGACGTCGTCATCGACCCCGAGCTCGACGAGCCGATCACCGACCTGGGCTTCGTGCGCAGCGTCGAGGTCGGCGCGGGCGGGCCCACCGACGTCACCGTCCACCTGCGGCTGCCCACGTCCTTCTGCTCGCCCAACTTCGCCTACCTCATGGCCTCCGACGCCAAGGACGCGGTCAGCGCGCTGCCCGGCGTCGGGCGGGTGGTCGTCGAGCTCGACGACCACCACGACTCGGCGATCATCAACGCCGGCCTCGCCACCGACGCGGGCTACCGCGGCACGTTCCGCCACGAGGCCGAGCAGGACCTCGACGAGCTGCGCGAGACCTTCCGGCGCAAGGCCCACACCGCCGCGATGGAGCGGGCCCTGACCGGTCTGCTGCGCTCGCGCAGCGACCTCGAGGAGGCCCGCGTCGGCGACGTCGTGCTCGGCGACCTCCCCGACGACGAGGTCACCCGCTCGCTGCTGCGCCGCAGGAGCGAGATCGGGCTGGACAACGACCCGGCCTCGCCGGTGCTCGTCGACGCGCACGGCACGCCGTACGCCGAGGGCGACGTGCCGATGGCGCTGCGCCGCGCCCGCTCGACGCGTATCTCGATCGACGGCAACGCCCACTTCTGCCGCGGCCTGCTCGCCACCCGCTACCCCGGCTCCGAGGCCGACCAGAGCGAGCGACCCGACCCCGAACGGACGTTCGTGCCGCTCACCGAGATCACCACCCGCCCCACCACCAGCACGAAGGAGCTCCCCGCATGAGCACGATGCGCGCCGTCCAGGTGGTCGGCTACCACCAGGACCTGCAGATGACCGAGGTCCCCAAGCCCGAGCCCACCGGCCCCTTCGACGTCGTCGTGCGGATCGGGGGCGCCGGGGTGTGCCGCACCGACCTGCACATCCTCGAGGGGCAGTGGGCCGAGAAGTCCCAGGTGCAGCTGCCCTACACGATCGGCCACGAGAACGCCGGCTGGGTGGAGGCGGTCGGCAGCGCGGTCAGCCACGTCGTCGAGGGCGACAAGGTGATCATGCACCCGCTCGTGACCTGCGGCCTGTGCCGCGCCTGCCGCTCGGGCGACGACGTGCACTGCGAGACCAGCCAGTTCCCGGGCATCGACACCCACGGCGGCTACGCGGAGTACCTCAGGACCACGGCGCGCAGCGTCGTGCGCATCGACGACTCGCTCGAGCCCTCCGACGTGGCCGCCCTCGCCGACGCCGGCCTCACCGCCTACCACGCGGCGGCCAAGGCCGCCCGCCGGCTCACGCCGCGCGACCGCTGCGTCGTCATCGGCGCCGGCGGACTGGGCCACATCGGCATCCAGGTGCTCAAGGCGCTGAGCCCGGCCGAGCTGATCGTCGTCGACCGCAACCCCGACGCGCTCAAGCTGGCCCTCACCATCGGGGCCGACCACGGCGTCGTCGCCGAGGGCCGCCAGGTGGAGGAGGTGCTCGACCTCACCGGCGGGCACGGCGCCGAGGTGGTCGTCGACTTCGTCGGCGAGAACGGGTCGACGGCCGAGGGCCTGGCGATGACCCGCCAGGCCGGCGACTACCACGTGGTGGGCTACGGCGAGAACATCGACGTGCCGACCATCGACCTGATCTCCTCGGAGAAGAACATCATCGGCAACCTGGTCGGCTCCTACAACGACCTGTGCGACCTGATGGCCCTCGCCGCCCGTGGCGACGTCACGCTGCACACCCAGAAGTACGCCCTCGACGACTTCCAGAGCGCCATCGACGACCTCGACGCCGGTCGCGTGCGCGGTCGGGCCATCCTCACGCCCGAGGGGATCTGACGTGAAGGGCCTGCTGGGCATCGGCACCTCCGTGGGACTGCTGGCCGGGGCGTGGACCTGGGTCAGCGTCGAGGCCGGACTGATCACCTGGATCGCCTTCGTCGCCTGGGCCTGCTTCTTCGCCGCCGGCGGCGGCACCGAGGGGCTGCGCAAGGGCCTGGCCGCCAACCTGGCCGGGCTGGCCTGGGGCTACGTCATCAGCCTCGTGCTGGAGCTGGACTCCGCCACCTGGGTGCTCGCGCTCTCGGTGACCGTGGTCGGCTTCATCCTCTGCGTCGAGTCCGCCTGGTCGGTGCTGTCGTTCATCCCGGGGGCCTTCGCCGGCACGGCCGTCTTCTTCGGCTCCGCCTTCGACCTCACCGGGAGCCTCGTCGCGATCCTCGCCGGAGCCGCCCTCGGCCTGGTCTCGGCCCTGCTCGGCGCCCGCATCCAGGCAGCCGTCGACCACCACGGCAGCGGGGTGCGTCCCGCTGCCGGCCCCACTCCCGGCGCCCCGGCGCCGGCCTGACCCGTCCCCCGGAGGAGACACATGATCCACAACACGGCGCGCTTCACCGTGCGTCCCGAGCACGCCGACGACTGGCCCGAGATCGCGCGGGCCTTCACCGAGGCGACCCGGGCCGAGCCCGGCTGCCTGTGGTTCCACTGGTCGCGCGACGTCGACGACCCGTGCCAGTACCTGCTGCTGGGCGCGTTCCGCGAGGACGCGGCCGCCGACCACGTCGGCTCCGCGCACTTCCAGGAGGCTCAGCGCACGCTCCCGGCGTACCTGCAGCAGACCCCCACGATCCTCGGCGTCGTCGTCGAGGACCGCGAGTGGGTGGAGCTGGGCGAGATGAGGGTGCCCGACGCCACCTAGGCGTCCCGGGCCCCTGCGGGGCACGTGCTCACCCGGCCGCGGCCGCCAGCTCCTCGGCGGCCGCGGCCGCGGTGTCGGCGAGGGCGGCGAGGTCGGGGGCACCCGCGGCGTCCACCGGCACCGGCCGCTCCTCCGAGACCCGCTGCTGCCACAGCTGCACCGCGACGACGCGCGACGCCGCCTCCTCGACCCGCTCGCGCGGGAGGCGACCCTCCTCGATCGCCCGGGTCAGGGTGCGATGGGTGCGGGCGGTGTCGGCCGGCATCAGCAGCAGGTCGGCACCCGCCGCGAGCGCGGTCACCGCAGGCTCCTCGCGCCCGGCCACCGCACCCATGCCTAGGGAGTCGGTGATCGCGACGCCCTCGAAGCCGAGCTCCTCGCGCAGCAGGTCGTAGGTCTCCGGCGCGAGGCTCGCCGGCACCCCGGGGGCGACCGCGTCGACGGCGACGTGGCTGACCATGATCGACGGCGCCTCGTGCAGCACCGCCTTGGCGAAGGGGCGCAGGTCACGGTCGGCCAGCTCCGCCATGCTCACGTCGAGCTCCGGCAGCGCGACGTGGCTGTCGACGCTCACGGCGCCGTGGCCGGGGAAGTGCTTGGGGGTCGAGACGACGCCGGCCCGGTCGTAGCCCGCCACGGCGGCCGCCACCGCGAGGGCGGCCGTGGCGGGGTCGGTCGACGGCGACCGCGAGCCGATGGTCGGGTCGCCGGCGCCGATCGTGACGTCGGCGACCGGGGCGAAGACCCAGGTGAAGCCGAGACCGCGCAGCTCCATGGCCAGGGCGTCGGCGGCGGCGCGCACCACGGCGCGACCCGGCTTCTCCCCCGCGGCCACCGCGTCGCCCGCGGCGGCGAAGGCCGGGAAGTCGGTGGCCACCCCCGACAGGTGGGAGACCAGCCCGCCCTCCTGGTCGACGCCGACGACCGGCGGGAAGCCGCGGCCGTCGGCGCTCACGGCCGCCTCGACGGCCGCGGTGGTGGCCCTCACCTGCGCGGCGTCGACGACGTTCTCGGCCGTCACCGACACCCCCGCCAGGTGGTGCTCGGCGACGAGGTCGGCCGCGACCTCCGGGTCGGTGCCGGCGTAGCGGCCCACGACGACCTGGCCGGCGAGCCGCTCGGCGTCCCACCCCGCGACCAGCGCCCTGGCCTGCTCGACCTCGCCACGTGTCGGGCCCCAGCCGGTGGGCTCCGCCGAGTCCTCCGAGGACACGTCTCCGGCCGCGCCGGACCCGCTGGAGGGCACCGTGGTGCCCGGTGTCGCGGCGCTGCCGGTCGGCCCCGCCGGGGTGCCGGTGGCACCACAGCCCGCCAGCACGAGGGCGCTCAGCGCCAGCGCGCACAGGCCCGCCGGGCGCGCGGACGGCCGCGGGTGCAGGGCCGTGGAGGGACGGGAGGTGGAGGGAGGACGCAGCACCCGGCCGAGGCTAACCGCGGGGGCCTCAGAGCCCGCAATGGGTGGCGAAGAAGCCCCGCAGCGCCGCGCGGGTGGCGTCGGGCAGCGGCAGGTAGAACGACGCCGCCGCAGGCAGCCCCGGGCCGCCCACCCGCACGCCGACCAGGGTGCCGACCTTGTCCTCGGCCAGCGCGTGGGGGTCGCAGCGGCTCGGCACGAGCCGCAGCCGCACCTGCTCGGGCGGCCCGGTGGCCAGGCGCACCCGCACCCCCGAGCCGACCGAGGCCGATCCCTCGGCCTGGCGGAAGAGCACCGTGTCCTCGAAGCCGCGGAACACCGTCACGGGGCGCGCTGCGCCGGTGGGGCGCAGCGTCACGTCGAGCTCCAGCACCGAGCCCCGCCCGCGGCCCACCACCCGCGGCTCGCCCACCTCGAGGTCGGCCGCGTCGGCGAGCCGCTGCGCCGCGCAGTCGCGGTCGAGGAAGAGCCCGACCGCGCCGTACCGGTCCTCGGCGGTGGTCGTCGACTCCACCGGTGGGCCGCCGTCGACGCGGTAGGTGAGGCTCACCGTGGCGTCGGATCCCGTGCCGCAGCGTGCGAGCGGCAGGGCGACGGGCAGGTCGGCCTCGTTGAGGAAGGTCTTCTCCCCGGTCCAGGTCGTGGTGGCGAAGCGCTCGGAGCCCACCTCGGCCCGCAGCGCGGTCAGCTCGTGGTCGGTGGAGTCCACCAGGCGCACGAATACCTCGCGGCCCTGCCGCTCGAGGCGGGACTGGTCGACGTAGGCCGTCAGCCCGTCGGGCCAGGGCGCCGACCCGACCGGCTGAGCCGAGGCCGCGTCACCCGGCGAGGGTGCGCCCGGGCCGGGGGCCCCGTCGGCGCAGCCCGAGGCGGCGCCGAGCACGAGCGACACCACCACCGACGCGAGCCACGGGCGCCCGCGCCCGACCGCGAGCCTCACAGGTGGTCGGGCACGATCAGCGCGTCGGGGTCCTGGCGCACCGGCATGGCCTCCAGCGCGGCCCGGGTCAGGTCGACGGCACCACTCACCAGGCGCCGCCTGCGCCGCTCGGACAGCCGGTCCCACGCGCCCGGCCGTCGGTGCTCCATGAGCTCGCCGGTGGCGCGCTCGGCCGCCTCGGCGAGCTCGGCGTCGCTGAAGACCGGCCGACTGCCGACCGTGGGGCGCTCGGGCAGCGCGGTGAGCACCGGGAGCACGACGTCGCCCGCGGCGACCTTGGCGCGGTAGCTCCTCTCCCGCGGCAGCCGGGCCCAGGCGGTCGCGAGGTCGCCACGCCCCCAGGGCGGGCGCGTCGCCGACCACAGCCTGCGCGCGACGGCGTCGACCGCGACGGTCATCTCGTGCTCGGTGAACCTCATGCCCCGATTCTGGACCACCGGCGCCGGCGCCGCGCCGGGCGCGGCCGCCCGGTCGGGCACCGGGACGGGAAACACCCCCCGGGACGGGTCCCGGGGGGTGCTTGTCGCAACCTGCTCCCCCCGAAAGCGGGAACGCTCAGAGGCAGCAGGCAGCCCTAGGTTCACCCGGAGATGCGGGTGATCCATCACCCGCCAGGTGTGAGCCTGTAGGGCCCTTACAGAAGACCACCCCGTCGCCGGCCGCGCCAGGGGCTCGCGCGGATCCGGTCCTTCGGGGTGAGGGGATCAGGCCTCGCGGGCCCGATCCTCCTGCGGAGCCTGCGCCGGCACCCGGTCCAGCACCCGGTCGAGCACGGCGGTGGCCACCTGGTCGGGGCACTCGTCGGGGGTCCAGTGCGAGGCACCCTCGAGCGCGACGAAGCGGTAGTCGGCGCGCACGTGGGCCCCGCACGCGTGCGCCGCGGTGGGTGAGGTGGCCAGGTCGTCGGCGCCCCACAGGAACGTCGTCGGCACCGTGACCGGCGGAGTGGCGGCGAGGTCGCCGTCCATGGCGCGGTACCACCCCAGCGCCGGGGTGAGGGCGCCCGAGCGCATCAGGTCGACGTAGGCCTCCACGTCGGGCGCGGCGACCGCGCCGCCGTAGAGCGCGCGCAGCCCGCGGGCGTCGTCGTCGAGCAGGGAGGCCTCGCCGCGGCCCGGCTCGCGGAAGACGCGGATGTAGGCCGAGCGGCGCTGCTGCTCGGGGTCCTCGCGCAAGGCCGCCCCGAAGGCCGCGAGGTGGGGCACCGAGAGCGCGGTCAGCGTGCGCAGCCGCTCGGGGTGCCGCGCGGCGAGCGCCCACGCGACCGAGGCGCCCCAGTCGTGGCCGACCAGGTGGAAGGGGCCCGTGTCCAGGGCGTCGGCCACCGCCAGCACGTCGGCGACCAGGCGCGGCACGGCGTACGCCGCCACCGCGGCGGGCCGGGCCCCCGGGGAGTAGCCGCGCTGGTCGGGCGCCACGAGGCGCAGGCCGTGCCCGGCGAGACGCCCGACGACCCGGTCCCAGCTGCGCGCCGACTGCGGGAAGCCGTGCAGCAGGAGCACCGGCACGCCGTCGGCGGGCCCGGCGAGGTGGACGTCGAGGTCGATCGGGCCGTGGTCGGGGTCGTCGACGACCACCGTGGTCGACGCGTCGAAGGCGCTCATGGGCCGAGCATGGCATCCCGACGCGGGCGCCACCACCGACGACCGCGGGCCCCGGCCGTGGCCGCCCGGCCCACGCAGACGCCACACCCCCGACCGTGACAGCAGCGCTGTCACGGACAGTGCCATGATGGCGCCATGAGCGACATCGACGTCCTGGAGCGCATCCTCGCCGAGCGGTGGAGCTGCCGCGGCTACCTGCCCGACCCCGTCGACGACGCGGTGGTCGAGCGGCTGCTGCTCGCCGCGCAGCGCACGCCGTCGTGGTGCAACACCCAGCCCTGGCAGGTGCACGTGGTCTCCGGCGACGCCGCACGCGCGCTGAGCGCGCGCATGCTCGCCTCCTTCGACGGCGCCGGCAGCGACTTCCCCTTCCCCGAGACCTACACCGAGGAGCGGCAGGCGCGACGACGCGAGAGCGGCTGGCAGCTCTACGACGCCGTCGGGATCGCCAAGGGCGACCGGGAGCGCTCCTTCGCGGAGGGGCTGCGCAACTTCGAGCTCTTCGGCGCCCCCCACGTCGCCGTCGTGACGACCGCCGCCGAGCTCGGCACCTACGGCGCGGTCGACTGCGGGCTCTACGTGCAGACCTTCCTGCTCGCGGCCCACGCCCTCGGCCTCGGCGCCTGCGCCCAGGCCGCCCTGGCGGGGCAGTCGCCGCTGCTGCACGAGGTGCTCGACCTGGCCGAGGACCGCCGCGTGGTCTGCGGCATCTCCTTCGGCCACCCCGACCCCGGGCACCCCACGGCGTCCTACCGCACCACGCGGGCCCCGCTGGAGGAGGTCGTCACGCGCGTCACGAGTCTCGACGGGGCTGCGCACCACTCCTAGGTCGGCAGCCAGGACACCTGCCCGGCGAGCACGGCGTAGCCGACGAAGGCGCCGATGTCGAGCAGGGTGTGGGCCACCACCAGCGGCATCACCCGGCCCCACCGGCGGTAGAGCCAGCCGAAGAGCAGGCCCATGACGAGGTTGCCCACGAAGCCGCCGAGGCCCTGGTAGAGGTGGTAGCTCCCCCGCAGCACGGCGGCCACGACGATCGCCGTCAGGTCGCCCAGGCCCAGCTGACGCAGCCGCACCAGCACGTAGCCGAGGACCAGCACCTCCTCCACGACGGCGTTCTCCAGCGCCGAGAGCACCAGCACGGGGATGTGCCACCACACGTCGGGCAGGTTGTCCGGCACCACCGTGAGGCTCAGGCCCAGGGCGTGCATCACGAGGTAGAAGGCGACCCCGACCGACCCGACGCCGGCGGCGATCGCGGCGCCGCGCGCGAGGTCGAGCCCGGTCAGCCACGCTCCCCCGCGGGCCCACAGCTCACGCAGACCGACGCCGGAGCGCACCAGGAGGTAGCCCGCCAACAGCACCGGCACGAGCGAGAAGCCGAAGGCCAGCAGCTGGTAGGCCAGGTCGAACCACGGTCGCTGGGGGGCGTAGGAGCCGTTCATCGACGCCGTCTGGCCCGCGAGCCCGCCGGGGGCGGTCGCCGCCTCGAGCAGGTTGACCACCGAGTAGACGGCCGAGCGGCCCAGCGAGAGCGCCAGCACCACGACCAGCTCGACGAGCAGCAATCGGCGGCTCAGCGGTCCTCCCGGGCTCCGCGGCGCCGGCACGGCGGTCGAGCCGGGCACCTCGGCGCCCCGGGCGGCCCGGCCGCGGGGGCCGGGGGCGGGCCCACCAGCGGGGTCGGGAGTGGGGTCGGGGGACGGGCCGGGCCCGTCGGTGTGCGTCGCCACGGGCGCCACCCTGCCACCCGCAGGTGAGGGGCGGCTGAGAGCGGGCGTGGCAGGGTGGACGGCACGCACCTCGTCTACTCGGAACGGGAGCACACCCATGCACGACCCCGCACACCCCTCGTCCCAGGCCCCCGGCAGCGACACCACGGCGTCGCCCCACCCGGCCTCGCCTCCCCCCGCCACCACCCGGCGCAGGCTGCTCGGCGGCTCGGGCGCGCTGGCCGCCGGAGCCGTCGGCGCCACGGTCTCCGGCGGGTCCGCCGCCGTGGCCGGCCCCGGTCGGGGACCCGGCCCGTCGGGCGTCCTCGACACCGCGGAGTGGCCCGACGGGCCCGGGCGCCCGCTGCGCGCCCAGCGCGCCGACCGCGACCTGCGCGCGATCATGGCCGAGGTCGACCCCGACCGGATCCGTGCCATCGTGGAGAAGCTGGTGTCCTTCGGCACCCGGCACACCCTGTCGAGCCAGGACGACCCCGAGCGCGGCATCGGCGCGGCCCGCGACTGGATCGCCGCCGAGATGCGCCGCTACGCCGCGCGCTCGGGCGGACGGATGAGCGTCACGGTCCCGTCGTACGTGCAGGAGCCGGCCTCGCGCATCCCCGCGCCGACCCGGATCAGCAACGTCGTGGCGCGTCTGGAGGGCTCCTCGGATCCCGGACGGGTCTACGTCGTCTCCGGTCACTACGACTCGCGTGCCACCGACGTCATGGACGCCACCTCCGACGCCCCCGGCGCCGACGACGACGCCAGCGGCGTGGCCGTGGCCATGGAGCTCGCCCGCATCATGGCCACCCGGCGCCCGGCCGCGACCATCCTCTTCGCAGCCGTGGCCGGCGAGGAGCAGGGCCTCTACGGCTCCACGTTCCTGGCCCGCCAGCTCACCGAGGAGGGCGCCGACGTCCAGGGCATGTTCACCGACGACATCGTCGGCAGCAGCCGCGCCGACGACGGCGAGCGCGACCGGCGCAGCGTGCGGCTCTTCGTGCAGGGCGTGCCGACGAGCGAGGACGAGGCGCGCGCCGCGACCCGGCTCTCGATCGGCGGGGAGAACGACTCCCCCACGCGCCAGCTCGGCCGCTTCGTCGCCGAGGTCGCCGACCCGCGCCTGACCGGCATGGAGGTGCGCCTGGTCTACCGCCTCGACCGCTACCTGCGCGGCGGCGACCACCGACCCTTCCTCGAGGCGGGCTACCCCGCGGCCCGCTTCACCGAGCCGGCCGAGGACTTCGCCCACCAGCACCAGGACGTGCGGGTCGAGGACGGCGTGCAGTACGGCGACCTGGTGCGCTTCTGCGACATGGACTACATCGCCGGCGTCACCCGGGTCAACGCCGCCGCACTGTGGTCGCTGGCCCAGGCCCCGGGCGTGCCGCGCGACGTGGTGGTGGACACCACCGCGCTGACCAACGACAGCACCCTGAGCTGGTCGCCCGGGTCGGGCGAGACCGCGTCAAACGAGGTCGTGTGGCGCCCGACCCCCGAGCCGCTGTGGCAGCACGTCGTCGCGGTGCGGGGCACGAGCGCGACCCTGGACCTGTCGAAGGACAACGTCGTGCTCGGGGTGCGCGCCGTGGGGCCCGACGGCCACCGCAGCCCCGCGGTGTTCCCGTTCCCCGCACCCGCCTGACCGGTCGCCCGCAGGCGCCCCGGCAAGCGGGTCCGCCCGGGTGAGCGCAGGCCCCTGCGGGCCGTGGTGGTGTGGCACCTCACCCGCGCGGCCGTCCCCGGCCGCCCCACCACGACCCGCAGGAGTCCTCGTGACCGCACCCCACCGCGACGCGCCCACCGGGGCGGACGCCGGCCACGACCCGCGCCACGCGCAGCGCGCCGTCGAGCTCGCGCTGCTCAACGTCGACCAGGGCGGCAAGCCCTTCGCCTGCGTGGTGGTCGACGCCGCGACGGGCGGGGTGGTCGTGGAGGCGGCCAACCAGGTCGCCCAGTCCGGCGACCCGACCGCCCACGCCGAGATCACCGCGATCCGCGACCTCGCCGCCCGGGGGCGCTCCGACCTCGAGGGCTGCGACGTCTACGTCACCGCCTACCCCTGCCCCATGTGCCTCGGCGCGCTCTACTACGCCGCACCCGACCGGGTGCTCTTCGGCGCGACCCGCGAGCAGGAGGGCGAGCACTACGAGGACGGTGGCCGCTGGATGACCCTGGCGAGCTTCTACGACGAGTACGCCCGGGAGCCCGCGGACCGCAGCCTGCCCTCGGCCCAGGTGGCGGTCGAGGACCCGACCGCGCCGTTCCGTGCCTGGTCGGAGCGCCACGGCTGAGGCCGTCTGCCTTCACTCCGACGCAGTGAAGCCTCAGGCTTGACCGGCCACGTGGATCAGGCCGGGCGGATGAAGCCAGGCGGATCAGGCCAGGTGGATCAGTGCGGCGCCGCCGAGGGCGAGCAGCCAGCTGGCGAAGCTGCCGATGAGGAAGTACTCGGTCACGTCGCTCGGCCCGTCGGCGGGCAGCCCCGGGTCGCGCTGGGCGCGCTGCAGCTCGGGGAACCGCAGCAGCCCCTTGGCCGCCACGACGATGGCGGCCGCGGTGAGCTCGCCCAGCGCTCCCAGGCCGGTCAGGAAGACGCGCTCCATCGGGCCCAGCACGCGCCCGCCCTTGAGCTGCTTCTCCCCCGAGGTCGCGGGCACGCCGACGGCGTCGAGCAGGAGGCGGACCAGGATGTTGGCCGTCACCAGCTGCGCGAGCACCACACCGGTGGCGACCAGGAGGTCGGCGGCGGGCCAGCGCGCGAGGAGCGTGGCGTCCAGGCGGGCGGGCCAGACCGGCTCCGAGCCCACCAGCTGCACCCCCAGCACGGCGACGGCGGCGCCGGCCACCGGCGCCGCGAAGGCGACCACCCGCGCGTGCGAGCGCGACCGGGCGGGGAGCTCGACGTCCATCGCCCGCGCCGACGCCAGCAGCCAGACCACGAGCGCGACGGCCAGCAGGAGGAAGAGGGCGACGACCTCGCCCGCCCCGAGGTCGAGGAGCACCAGCCCGACCAGCAGCGGCGCGAGACCCGCGACGAGGCAGCCGAGCAGCCGACCGCGGCTGAGGAGGTCGTGGGAGGGGCGACCGAGGTCGCAGGCCCCCAGGCCCACCAGCCACAGCCCCACCAGCACCAGGCTCACCGCTGCTCCTCCCGACCGGCCCTCGCCGGCCCCGTCGCCGATCCCGCCCCTGAGTCCGCCTCGGTCTCTCCCGCCGCGAAGCTGAGGTGAGCATCGCGCAGCGCACCGACACCCCGGGCGAACTGCTGGCTGACCGCCGACCGCGAGATGCCCTGGTCGGCGGCGATCTCCGCCTGGGAGCGGCCCTGGAGCGCCGCGAGCGCCAGGCTGCGGCCGCGGTCGCCGAGGCGGTCGAGCAGCGCGTCGCGGGTGAGCAGGAAGGCGTTGACCGGGCCGGCGTGGGTGCCGCCGGCCCCGGCGTCGTACCAGGTGCGGCTGGAGGCGCGGCGTGGGCGTCCCAGCACATCGAGGGCCTCGCGGGCGGCCCACCAGCCCGGCCCGTCCTGCAGCAGCGGGGTGCGCTGGTCGTCGTAGACCGTGACCTCGCCGTGGCCCAGACCGCAGCGCACGTCGACGTCGGGCAGCAGGGCCAGGCGCACCAGGGCGGTGGCCAGCACCGCGTCGGCCAGGGTCGTGAAGGCTCCCTGGAGCTCGTCGCCCACGGTCGCCTCGAGGCGCTGCGCCGGGGTCAGGGCGCGGGAGACCTCGGCGAGGACCTCGACGATGCGCCGCTGCGCCGCACCGCGGTCGGGCAGGTCGCGGGAGCCGACGACGTCGCCGATGAGGGTGAAGAGCTGCACCATCGGTCAAGCATATCGCTGAACTAGACCGAAGTTAAGCCATGATCTGGATCAGCTGACCGAGGCGGACTCGTCGCTCCCACGCTCGCCCGCCCGGCTCCGGTCCGTGCCGGGCTCGGCCGCCGGCTGCGGTGCGGACGCTGCGGCCGCCGGGGTCCGCACGAGCAGTGCGAGCAGCACGGCCACCGCCGAGACCACGCCTCCCCAGAGCAGGGCGTCCTGCACGCCGGACGCCGTGGCGGCCGCGGCGGGAGACCCGCCCTCGGCGGCCCGCGTGGCGCCACGGGTCATCACCGTCACGAAGAGCGCCGTGCCCGCTGCGCCGGCCACCTGCTGCACCGTGCTCACGATGGCGCTGCCGTGGGAGTAGAGGTGCGGGGGCAGCGAGCCCAGCGCGGAGGTCAGCAGCGGCGTGAACATGAGCGCGATGCCGATGCTCAGCAGCACGTGGGCACCCACGACGGTGGCCGTGGCGGTGCCCTGGTCGAAGGTGCTCATCAGCCACAGCGCCGCACTGGCCACCACCGCGCCCGGTGGCACCAGGGGACGCGGGCCCACGCGGTCGAATATCCGACCGACGACCGGTGCCATGAGGCCCATGACGACACCGCCGGGCAGCAGGACCAGGCCGGTGCGCAGCGTGGAGAGGCCCAGGACGTCCTGCAGGAAGATGGGCAGCAGGATGAGGGTGCCGAAGAGCGCCATCATCGCCACCACGACGAGGGCGACGGCGACGGCGAAGGCCCGCGACCCGAAGGCCCGCAGGTCGAGCAGCGCCCGCTCCCCCAGCCGCAGCTGCCGGTGCACGAACAGGCCGAGGGCCACGAGGCCGGCTCCGAGGGGCACCCAGGGCGAGACCGGGGCGTCGCCCGAGGCGCTCTCGCCGATGCTGCTGAGGCCGTAGACCAGGCCGCTGAAGCCGAGGGCGGAGAGCACGACGGAGGCGACGTCGACCGGCACCGCGGTGCGCTCGGCCACGTCGCGGACCCACAGGCGCCCGAGCCCGAGCGCGAGCACCGCGATCGGCAGGACGATCCAGAACATCCATCGCCAGCTCAGCTGGTCGAGCACGACCCCCGACACCGTCGGGCCGACCGCCGGAGCCACCGAGATGACGATGGAGATCGTGCCCATCATGCGGCCGCGACGCTCGGCCGGCACGAGGTTGAGGATCGTGGTGATCAGCAGCGGCATCATGATGGCGGTGCCGGAGGCCTGCACCACCCGGGCGAGCACGAGCACGCCGAAGGTGGGGGCCAGCGCCGCGAGCAGCGTGCCGGCGGTGAACGCCGACATGGCCACCGTGAAGAGCGTGCGCAGCGAGAAGCGGCCGATGAGGTAGCCGGTGACCGGGATGACCACGGCCATGGTCAGCAGGAACGCGGTGGTGATCCACTGCGCGGTCGACGCCGCGATCGAGAACTCCCCCATCAGACGCGGCAGGGCCACGCTCATGATCGTCTCGTTGAGGATCACCACGAAGGCGGAGCCGACCAGCAGTGCGATCAGGCGCGCCGCACCCGGCGGCAGGCCCGCGCCGGGGTCCGCCGGGGCGGGGGCGTGGGGGTCGGTGAGCGTGTCGGGCACGAGGCTTCCCTCTCGGTGGCGGTGCGACGGCGGCAGGGGACGGACGGCGCGGCGCCGCTCCTCCCCGGGATCTTTCTGCACGGAGTACAACTTTGCACGTCGTCGGTTTTGTTCCACACTTCCCGGATGGGTCTGCGCGAGGACAAGAAGCAGGCCGCGTGGCAGGAGATCCGCGGCGCGGCGTGGCGCCTCTTCGCCGAGCGCGGTTTCGACGCGGTCAGCGTCGAGGAGATCGCCGGCGCCGCCGGCGTCTCGCGCAGCACCTTCTTCAACTACTTCCGCACCAAGGAAGCGGTGGTCGTCGACCCCGCGCCCCGTGTCGTACGCCGCCTCGACGACCTCCTGGCCGAGCAGCCGGTCGAGCGCGAGGCCTGGGAGGCGCTGACCGCGGTGCTGGTCGGGCTGACCCGGGCCGACCGTGACGACATGGTCGCGCGCCGCCGACTGGTCGCCGACAGTCCGGAGCTGCAGCGCGGCGCCCACGAGCTCGGCGAGCAGCTCGCCGCGCAGCTCGTGGCGTGGATGACGACCCGCCTGCCGCACGATCCGCTCGGGGCCGCCCTGGTGGTGGAGCTGTCGCTCGCCGCCACCCGCACCGCGTGGGCGGCGTGGCCCGAGGACGCCGGGGTGGACGCCTACCTCGCACTGCTCCAGGACTGCCTCAGCCGCGCGCGGCCCGCCGCGGACGGGCACGGTCGACCCGAGGCGCACTGAGTCTCACTGAGGCTCACTGAGGCTCACTGAGGCTCACTGAGGCTCACCGGCGCATCGCCCGCCAGGTGCGCTCGGAGCGCAGCCAGGAGGCGACGACCCGGGCGCAGGCGGTCGGGTCGGCCGCGACGGTCTCGCACCGTCGGCCACGACCGCCGCCCGCAGCCCAGGGCTGCACGCACACCCGCGTGCCGCCGGAGCGGTCGCCGCTCCGGTCACCGCCTCGGTCGCCGCCACGGTCACCGCCTCGGTCACCGCCTCGGTCGCCGCCTCGGTCGCCGCCTCGGTCGCCGCCTCGGTCACCGCCTCGGTCACCGGCGCACGAGCCCGGTCGCAGGCAGCCGGTGCGCACCAGCACCGCGCCCGCCTCCTGCCGCACCACGGCGCGCAGCGCCTCGAGGACAGGGGCGTGCGTCGGGCCGCAGCCGCCCGCCGCACACACCCCGACCGCCACCGTGGGCTCGCCGTCCTGACGCGTCCTGGCCATCACGCACCTCCTCGCCTCGGGCCGCACCTTCGACCACCAGCCAACCGTACATGCGAATGATTCTCGTTAGCGTAGCGCGGGGCAGGCGTCAGCCGTCAGGCGACCGTGCCCTCCCAGGTGAAGACCGCCCCGGCCTCGACGGCGTAGGTCCGCGAGGTCGTGCCCCCGACGACCACCCGCACCAGCTGGGTCTGCCCGGTGTCGTTGTAGCCGTAGACCCCGACCGTGCCGTCGGGGCGCACGAAGGCCGAGGACCACACGCTCCAGCTGGTGGTGGAGCTGGCCACGCTGACCGCCCCCGGACGGGCCGCGCGCGCCAGCTGCGCGAGCACGGCGTGCTCCGGGCCGGTGGTCACCGTGCGGTCGGGCGCCACGGCGAGCACGCCGCGGCAGGTCTTGCAGCCCCACTGCGACCCGGCGTCGAGACCCACGCCGGGGGTCGTGCTGAGCGCGGCGTTCCAGAACATCAGCCCGCCGGAGCCGGCCCGCACGCTGCGCACGACGAGGTGGGCGGAGTCCCAGCGGAAGGTGCCCCACCGGGAGTCGGTGGTGCCGGTGCACTCGGTGAGGATCGACGGCACGGGGAGGCCCGCCATCTGGTCCGGGGTGCCGCCGTAGCAGTGGAAGGCCGCGGCGGCGTGCGCGCCGGGCGCCTGAGCCAGCACCGCGTCGACGCGCGCCCGGTCGCTCCAGTTGTGGTCCACGGCCCACAGGTCGACGCCGAGCGCCCGCAGCCGGGGCGCGACCGCGGCGGCCACCCGTGCCAGCTGCTCGTCGCTCATGCGCATGGTCGTGTAGTCGCTGGCGTGCCCGGGCTCGTTGACGATGCTGAGCGCCGAGACCGGCACACCGCGTTCGCGCAGCCAGGCCGCCTGGGCCACGAGCATCGAGGCGTAGGACGCCTCCGCGCCCACCAGGAGCGACCCGCCGCGCAGCGAGCGGGAGTCCTTCATCGAGGCCGGTGCCGACCAGGGGGCCACGACGACCTCCAGGTCGGGGTTGAGCGGCAGGGCCCGGGTCAGCAGGTAGTCCACCGCCCTC
Source organism: Nocardioides sp. Leaf374 (assembly GCF_916862475.1). NCBI lineage: Bacteria > Bacillati > Actinomycetota > Actinomycetes > Propionibacteriales > Nocardioidaceae > Nocardioides > Nocardioides sp. Leaf374. Next base: position 13,170 of record NZ_CAKASO010000029.1, on the reverse strand, counting down.
CTGGCCTCGGCGGGCGGCGTCACCCTGCGCCCGTCCCACCCCCACGTCCACAACCGGGTGGAGAAGTCGGTCGACGACAGCGGGAGGCGCACCCAGTCCAGCCGTGCGCCGTCGGTGCGGGTGCGGTCGAAGAGCAGGCGGGTGGCGGCGTCGTTGCCGCCGAGCTGGACGACGGCGGCGTCGGTGAGGGCGGCGCCGACCCCGCGCCAGACCTGCGCGCGGCGCGAGGTGTCGACGGTGACCGTCGCGGTGGCCGCGGCGGTCGTCGCGGCCACGGGCACGACCGTGCGGGCGGCGTCGGCGCCCGACGACAGCGTCATCCGGTCCACCGTGACGACGCTAGCGCCCAGGTGCACCGGCACGCGCGGGCGGGCGGAGGCGGTGGCGCCCAGCGCCAGGACGAGGGCCAGCCCGACGAGCAGGGCGAGGCCGCGGCGGGTCACGTGTCGCGGCGTACGGCGGGGGCGTGCGGGCGTGGCGGACGAGGGGGTGTCGGGGGTCATCGCTGTCGTTCCTGGTGGGTCCGGCGTCAGGGGGGTGCCGGGCAGTCGCACCATCGGCGGCGGGCGGGCCGACCGGAGGGGTTCGAGGTCACCGTCCGGTCTCGGAGGGTGGTGCCGGACGTCGACTTGCCTACGACTCGTAGGCAGATGCAGGATGTGCTTAGCAATCCCGGGACGGAGACACACGACATGGCGCGCGCAGGACTCACGACGCAGCGACTCACCCTCGAGGCCGCCGACCTGGCCGACGAGGCCGGCTTCGCCGCGGTCACCCCCGCCGCGCTCGCCCGGCGCGTGGGGGTGCGACCCGCGAGCCTCTACTCCCACCTGCGCGATGCCGACGACCTGCGCACCCGCGTCGCCCTGCTGGCCCTGCAGGAGATGGCCGACCGGGTCGCCGCGGCCGTCGCCGGCCGCGCCGGCAAGGACGCCCTCGTCGCCTTCGGCGGTGCCTACCGCGACTACGCCCGGGAGCACCCCGGCCGTCACGACGCCGCGAGGCTGCGGCTCGACCCCGCCACGGCCGCCGCCAGCGCCGGCCCGCGCCACGCCGAGCTGGCCCGCGCGGTGCTCCGTGGCTACGACCTCACCGGGGAGGACCAGACCCACGCCGTGCGCCTGCTCGGCAGCGTCTTCCACGGCTACACCAGCCTCGAGGCGGCCGGTGGCTTCAGCCACAGCAGTCCCGACAGCGACACCACCTGGCGCCGCACGCTCGACGCGCTCGACGTGCTGCTGCGCCGCTGGCCCGACCCCACCCAGGAGACACCGTGACCCGCGACCCCCGCCCCTCACCCTCCACCTCGCCCACCACCTCCCCCACCCCGAGCCCCGCCCCGAGCCCCGCCAGCACGCTCGCGCACCGGGTCTCGTTCACCACCTCGGCCGGGCACGCCCTCGTCCGCGGGGCGCTCGACCTCGAGGACACCGACCGCGGTCTGGTGCCGCACCGGCTGCCCCGGTGGGTGCGCGAGCGCCATGCCGACGCCCAGCTGGCGATGGCGCAGTCGCAGACCTCCGGCGTGCGGCTGCTGGTGCGCACCCGGGCCACGACGCTCGCCCTGGAGGCCGTGCCGACCAAGCGGGTCTACCCCGGCCTGCCCGCCCGTCCCGACGGCGTCTACGACCTGCTCGTCGACGACGTGCCGACCGCCGAGGCCACCATCCGCGGCGGCGACACCGTCACCCTCGACATGGCCGCCGGGACCGCACGCCACGACCTCGGCGCCGCCGGCACCGCCACCTTCACCGGTCTGCCCGCCCACGACAAGACCGTCGAGATCTGGCTGCCCCACGACGAGACGACCACCCTGGTCTCGCTGGGCTCCGACGCCCCGGTCGGCCCCGCCGAGCGTGCCGACCGCCCGGTCTGGCTGCACCACGGCAGCTCCCTGAGCCACGGGTCCTTCGCCGCGAGCCCCACGGGCACGTGGCCGGCGGTCGCGGCCCGTGCCGCCGGGGTCGAGCTGGTCAACCTCGGACTGGGCGGCAGCGCCCTGCTCGATCCCTTCCTGGCCCGCACGCTGCGCGACACCCCGGCCGACCTGATCAGCCTCGAGATCGGCATCAACGTCGTCAACGCCGACCTGATGCGGCTGCGCGCCTTCGTGCCCGCGGTCCACGGCTTCCTCGACACCATCCGTGACGGACACCCCGACACGCCCCTGCTCGTGCTCTCCCCGCTGCTGTGCCCTCTCCACGAGGACACCCCCGGGCCGACCGCTCCCGACCTCGACGCCCTGCGCGCCGGCGAGCTGCGCTTCGTCGCCACGGGCGACCCGGCCGATGTCGCCGCGGGCCGGCTCACGCTCTCCGTCGTACGCCGCGAGCTCGCGGGCCTGGTCGCGGCACGCGCCGACGACCCCCACCTGCACCTGCTCGACGGCCTCGAGCTCTACGACGAGGCCGACCACGCCCGGCACCCGCTCGTGGACGGCCTCCACCCGGGACCCGAGACGCACCGCGAGGTCGGTGAGCGGTTCGCGGGCGTCGCACGGAGTCTGGCGTCAGGACTCCTGCGATGATGGGGTCAAGACGGGTGCTCGGCTGCCGATGGGGTGGGTCGGACCCGTCCCCCCGACCCGTGAGGTGGTGCAGCAGGTGCGTCGCGACTCCCCCCACGTCGCCTTCGCGACCTGGACGGGGGCCTTCGTGCTCGCGGCTGTGGTTGGTCTCTACACCAAGCCGGCCGACTCCGCGATCGCCCTCTTCTGGCCCGCGGCCGGCGTCGCCGTCAGCTGGCTGCTGGCATCGCGGACCGCACCGGCCCGGGCGGGGGTGCTGCTCGTCGTCGCCTCCGTCCTCGTGGTGCAGGCCACCGTCGTCTACGACGGCGTCGCGGCGGTCCTGCTCGCCGCCGCCACCCACGTGGTCCTGGCCGGCGGCTGCGCGGCCCTGCTGCACCGGCTGGCGCTGAGCGAGGCCGGTCCCGAGGACCCGTGGGGGCCGCTCCGGTCGGCTCACGGCCTGATGGCCGTGATCGTCTCGGCCGCCGCCGCCTCGCTCGGCACCTCGCCCCTCATCGCGGCCGCCGTCGTGGCCTCCGGGGGCGTGTGGTCGTGGGAGACCCCGTTGGCCTGGACCGGACGCAACGCCGTGGCCGTCGTGCTGGTCACCGTCACCGTGGTCGCGGTCTGCTCCGACGGCCGCTCGACCCTCGCGGCGCGCGACCGGGTGCGCGCGGCGCGGCCCTCCCGGTCGGGCCTGGGCGCCCGGGTGGGCGGCTCCGTGCCCGAGCTGGGTCTGCTGCTGCTCGCGACCGCCACCGCGCTCGTCGTGGTGTTCCAGGTCGCTCCCGGGCTGCCCCTGGTGTTCGTGCTGGTCGCGGTCGTGGCCTGGGCCGGCGCCCGCTTCGCGGTGGAGACCGCCGCCCTGCACGTGCTCGCCACCTCGATGGCGGTGATCGCTGCGACGGCGCTCGGCGTGGGGCCGTTCGCCGAGGTGACCGATCCGCTCATGCGGGCGCTCGTCGCACAACTGTTCGTGGGCCTGTGCTTCTGCCTCGCCCTCACCCTCGCGCTCGGGGAGGAGCGTCACGAGCGGCTCGCGACCCGGCTGCGCGCCTCGGAGGCCGAGGCCCGGGCGCAGGCCGACCTGCTCGCCACCGTCACGGCCTCCATGACCGACGCCCTGGTGGTGCTCGGGGCCGACGGCACGGTCGTGCTGGCCAACCAGGCCGCCCGCTCCCTGCTCGGCGGCTCGACCGTCGTGGCGCTCGACGACCCGGCACGCCACGGCTTCTTCCTCCCCGACGGCACGCCCATCCCCACCGAGGACGGTCTCCACAGCCGCGCGCTGCGCGGGGAGACCGTCGCCGGGGAGCTGGTGCAGCACGTCGCCGCCGGCAGCGGCGAGCGGCGCTTCCTGTCGGTGGGCGCCGCACCCCTGCCCGGCACGCAGGCCTCCGCGGTCTTCCTGCTGCGCGACGTCACCCGCGAGCAGATGCACCTGCGCCAGGTGCAGGGCTTCGCCGGCATGGTCGCCCACGACCTGAAGTCCCCGCTGGCCGCCCTGACCGGGTGGCACCAGATGCTGGACGAGGAGCTCGACGCCCTCGGAGCACCGGCGGCCACCGCCGCCGGCATGAACGACCGCATCGGGTCCTCGACCCGCCGCATGGCCCGGCTCATCGACGACCTCCTCGGCTACGCCCGCGCCCAGGCCGCCGAGCACCACCCCGAGCCCGTCGACCTCGACGCCGTGGTCGGCGAGGTCCTGGCCGACCGACCCGACCTCGGGCCCGGGGCCGTCTCCTGCGCCACGGGCGCGGTCCTGCACGCCGACCCCGTGCAGCTGCGCCAGGTCATGGCCAACCTCGTGGGCAACGCGTTGAAGTACGTCGCGCCCGGCACCACCCCCCGGGTCCGGATCAGCGCCCGCACCACCCACGGCTGGGACGAGGTCGTCGTCGACGACAACGGCGTCGGCATCCCGGCCGGCCAGCACGAGGCCGTCTTCGACCCCTTTGTGCGCATGCACACCGGCTACGAGGGCACCGGGCTGGGGCTGGCCATCTGCCGCACCGTCGCCGACAAGCACGGCGGCTCCCTCACCGCCCGCACCGGACCCGAGGGCGTCGGCACCCGGATGGTGCTGCGCCTGCCGTCGGGCGGCCCGGCCGCCGGCCCGGCCGTCGGCCCGGGCACGGAGCGACCCTCGGCACGGCCGGCCTCCGACCGGGTCGTCCCAGGCGCCCTGCGACCGGTCGGGTCCGCCGAGCACGGCTGAGGCCACCGCCGCGGCGTCGCCCGCCTGCCCGCGCGGCCGCGGGCCGCGGGGGCGGGCGCCCGTGCGGGCCGGGTGGGTCTTCGTGCGCAGCGTGGATGCGTATCCACGGTCCGCATGACGTCCGCGCGCACGGCACCGCCAGGAGCATGCCGCGCGCCTCGACCCGTCCCACCCCGTCAGGCGGTGACATCACCGGGCCCGACCTGCGGGGCCCCTCGACCGCACGCCCGGGCGGCCACCGACCCACCCCACGGGAGGGAGCTGGACCCCCCGGCCGGTGCGGTTGCGTGGAGGACGTCGAGGGACCACCGCGACGGCCCGAGCGGCCGAGCACCTCTCGTCCTCGACGACAGGAGACGACATGACCCACACCCAGGACACCACCACGGGCCCCCACGACGGGCTCGGCACCACCGAGGCGCCGGGCACCGGGGCCCAGGCGCAGCACGCAGCCTCCACCGCGGCCGACGAGACCCGTCACGTCGCGTCGGTGGCCGGTGAGGAGGCCGGCACCGTGGCCGCCGAGGCCCGGGCCCAGGCCCGCAGCGTGCTCGACGACGCGGTCGCCCAGGCCACGGAGCAGTCACGCACGCAGCGCGACCGTCTGGTCACGACGCTGCACGGCCTCAGCGACGATCTCGACCAGATGGCCTCCAGCGGCACACGGTCGGGGCTGGCCACCGAGGCCGCCCGTCAGGTCTCGCAGCGCGCCCGCAGCCTCGGCACCCACCTCGACGGGCGCGAGCCCAGCGACCTGCTCGACGACGTCAGGGGCTTCGCCCGCCGCCGACCGGGCGTGTTCCTCGCCGGAGCGCTCGCCGCAGGGGTCGTCACCGGGCGCCTGCTCAGCGGTGCCCGCGCCTCCGGGTCCGCCTCGGGCGCCCCGACCGGCACCGAGGACGCCCGGGGCGCCGCGTCGCCGGTCCTGCCGCCCACCACCCCGGGCACCACACCGGTGGCTCCGCCGAGCACCCCCACCCCCGTGACGCCGGCGACGACGGCCGTCCCGGCCCCCGGCGCCGACGACGCTCCCCGGAGCGACCCGCTGGCCGATCCCCTGGCCGACCCGCTGGGCGACCCGCTGGCCGACCCCCTGGGTCACGACGACCGCCCGGGGTCGCTGCGATGACCCAGACCCCGACGCCCGACGGCGGTCAGCGCAGCCTCGGCGAGATCGTGGGCGACATCACCCAGGACCTCACCACCCTGGTCCGCCAGGAGCTGGACCTCGCCAAGACCGAGATGAAGCAGGAGGCCGGCCGGGCCGGCAAGGGTGCCGGCCTGCTCGGCGGCGCCGGCGTGGCCGGGTCCAACCTGCTGCTGTTCCTCTCCGCGGCGGCGATGTTCGGCCTCGACGCCGTGCTGCCGCTGTGGCTGGCCGCGCTCGTCGTGGCCCTGGTGTGGGGCGTCGTCGCCGGCGTCCTCGCCCTGACCGGCAAGAAGGCTCTCCAGCAGAGCAACCCGCAGCTGCCGACCACGCAGCGCACCCTCAAGGAGGACGCATCATGGGCCAGAGCACAGAAGAGCTGAGCAACGACATCGCAGGCACCCGCGAGGCCCTCGCACAGGACCTCGACGCCCTGCAGGACCGGGTGAGCCCGAGCGCGATCGTCGAGCGTCGCAAGGCCGCCGTGCGCGGGCGCGCCTCGTCGGTGCGCGACCGGGTGATGGGCACCGCCTCGGGGGTCCGTGACTCGGCCGGCTCCACCGCCGGCAGCGCCACCGACGGGGTGCGCGGCGCGGCCTCGAGCGCTGCCGACAGCACCGGCAGCGCCGTGCAGGGCAGCCCGCTCGGTGCCGGGCTGGTGGCCTTCGGCGCAGGGCTGCTCGTCGCCGCGCTCGTCCCGGCCAGCGACGCCGAGGCACGTCTCGCGCAGCAGACCGTCGACGCCGCCAAGGAGCACGGCCAGCCCGTGGTCGACGAGGTCAAGCAGGCCGGTCAGGACGTGGCCGGGCACCTCAAGGACAGCGCCGCCGACGCCGCCGCGCAGGTCAAGGACACCGCGCAGCAGTCCGCCGCCCGGGTCCAGGACGAGGGCTCCTCGTCGGTGCAGAGCGTGCGCGCCGAGACCCCTAGCGCCTGAACCGGTCGCACGACGTACGACGACCGCCGCCGCCCCTCCGAGGGGAGCGGCGGTCGTCGCACGCCGGGTCGATGGTGACGCGGGCCGGCGCCCCTGCTCACTCCCCCGCTGGCGGTGACGCCACCTCGACGCTCGACGGCAGCTCCGCGCGCAACAGCGCGAGCAGTCGTGCCTTCTCCTCGTCGCCGCCACCCGTCTCGCTCCACCGGCAGCAGGCGTCGAAGGTGGCACGGGTCATTCCGTACGGCTCCCAGTCGGCGTAGTCCTCGCCGAGGCCGCCTTCGTCGTCCCAGAACGGCCCGGCGTACTCGTGGTGCCTCAGCTCGACGTAGGTGACGGGGGCGGCGCCGCTCGCCTCAGCGGGTCGGGCCGAGTCGTAGGAGAAGCCGGAGGACCGGGGCTCGCTGGTCCCACCCGTCATCTCAGGCAGCTGCCGCCGGAGACGCCGTACACCGCGCTGTCGTCGGGGGCACGCGACTGCGACCTCTCCAGCGCCTCGATGGTCGTGCGCAGGTCCTCCTGGCACGCGGACACCTCGGCGCGACCGAGGACGTAGCCGGCCAGTCCGGACGTCGCGGCGATCAGGACGGCAGCGATGCCGAGCAGCAGGACCCTGGACACGCACCCATCCTCGCTGATCTGCCTGTGTCGGAGGAAGTCCCGAGACGCGAGAAGAGGGTGCCGGATCGCTCCGGCACCCTCTCCCACCTGCATCTTCTCCGGTCGGGCTGACAGGATTTGAACCTGCGACCCCTTGACCCCCAGTCAAGTGCGCTACCAAGCTGCGCTACAGCCCGAACCCCGTCCCGTGCGGCCACGCGAGCGTGACCGGGACAGCGCGTGAACACTACAACACCCCGGCTCCCGGTCCGGAATCGACCCCGCCGCACGCACCCGACCGGGCTCCGGGGCGGGCGGTCAGCGGAAGTCGCGGGAGGTCTGGCGCAGCTGGAGGGCCGAGCCCGCACCGGCGATGACCGAGTCGAGGGTGACCACGCGGTCGGCGACCAGGTTGGTCACGCCCTCCTCCCGCTCGAGGATCCCGCGCACCACCACCGCGACCGCGCCCCGCGCCGCGGAGCGGTGCGCGCGCATCACGCCGACCGAGCAGACGACGTTGAGCATCCCGGTCTCGTCCTCGACGTTGAGGAAGGTGATGCCCTGCGCGGTGCCCGGGCGCTGCCGGTGGGTGACCAGGCCCGCGACGTGCACGCGACGGCCGGGCTCGGCGCGCGCGAGGTCGGCCACCGAGGAGATGCCGCTGCCGGTGAGCAGCTCGCGCAGGTGCTCGACCGGGTGGGTCTCGGGCGAGACCCGGGTGGCCCAGAGGTCGGCCAGGGTCACCTCCTCCGCGCTCATGCCGGGCAGCGTCGGCGGGGCCGGCGAGGGCGTGGAGCCGGGCAGGTGGTCGGCGCTCTCCGAGGCGCCCGCGGCCCACAGCGCCTGGCGCCGGTCGAGCCCCAGGCACTCCAGCGCCCCGGCGGTGGCGAGCGCCTCCAGCTGCTGGGTCGACAGCCCCACGCGCCGTGACAGGTCGGTCACCGAGGTGTACGCCGCCTCCGCGCGCGCGGCCACGATCCGCGCCGCGACGTCGGCGCCGATCCCGCGCACCGAGTCCAGCCCCAGGCGCACGACCAGGTGGCCGTCGCGCCGGTGGGTGCGGGTGGGGTCGGGGCGGGCCGGGTCCCACTCCGCGCGCTCGAAGGACGCCGCGAGGCACTCGTCGAGACCGGTCGCACCCGTCGTACCCGTCCCGCCGGGGTCCACCGGCTCGAGCCCGGCCTGCACCCCGGAGCGCGCCAGGTCGGGGCGGCGTACCTCGACGCCGTGGCGGCGGGCGTCGCCCACCAGCGACTGCGGGGAGTAGAAGCCCATCGGCTGGGTGCACAGCAGACCGACCAGGAAGGCCGCGGGGTAGTGCAGCTTGAACCACGACGAGGCGTAGACCAGCAGCGCGAAGCTCAGCGCGTGGGACTCCGCGAAGCCGAAGTTGGCGAAGGAGAGGATCTTGACGTAGATCGCGTCGGCGGCGTCGCCGACCAGCCCGCGGCGCTCCATGCCGGCGTAGAGCTTCGCCTTGACGCTCTCGATCCTCTCGACGCCGCGCTTGGAGCCCATGGCCCGGCGCAGCAGGTCGGCGTCGTCGCGCGAGCAGTCGCCCAGGGTCACCGCCATCGCCATCAGCTGCTCCTGGAAGAGCGGCACCCCGCGGGTGCGCTCGAGCACCGGCACCAGCTCGGGGTGGTCGTAGACGACCGGCTCCTTGCCGGTGGCCCGGCGCACGTAGGGGTGGACCGCACCGCCCTGGATCGGCCCGGGGCGGATGAGGGCGATCTCGATGGCCAGGTCGTAGAACTCCCGCGGCTGCAGGCGCGGCAGCGTGCCGATCTGGGCGCGGCTCTCGACCTGGAAGACGCCGATGGAGTCGGCGCGGCAGAGCATGTCGTAGACCGACGGCTCCTCGCGCGGGATCGTGGCCAGGGTCCAGCGCTCCCCCAGGTGCTCCTCGGTCAGGCGCATCATGTGGTCGAGCGCGCCGAGCATGCCCAGGCCCAGCAGGTCGAACTTCACCAGCCCCATCGACTCGCAGCCGTCCTTGTCCCACTGCAGCACCGTGCGGTCCTCCATGCGGGCCCGCTCGATCGGGCACACCTCCCCCACCGGGCGCTCGGTCAGCACCATGCCACCGGAGTGGATGCCGAGGTGGCGCGGCGCCCCCAGCAGCTGCTCGGCCAGCGCCACCACCGGGCGCGGGATGTCGAGCGCGGGGCCGCCCTCGGGGTCGCGGGCGTCGGCGGCCACCACCGAGCTCCAGCCGTCGACCTGCTTCGACCACGCGTCCTGCTGGCCCTGGGAGTGGCCCAGCGCCTTGGCGGCGTCGCGCACCGCCATGCGGGGGCGGTAGGCGACGACGTTGGCGACCTGGGCGGCGTTGCGCCGCCCGTAGGTGCGGTAGACCCACTGGATCACCTCCTCACGCCGGTCGGAGTCGAAGTCGACGTCGATGTCGGGCTCCTCGTCGCGGTGGGCGGAGATGAAGCGCTCGAAGGGCAGGCGGTAGAAGACGGCGTCGACGGCGGTGATGCCGAGCGCGAAGCAGACCGCGGAGCTGGCCGCCGAGCCGCGGCCCTGGCACAGGATGCCGCGCTCGCGGGCGAAGGCGACGATGTCGTGCACGATGACGAAGTAGCCCGCGAAGTCCTTCTCCTCGATCACCCGCAGCTCGTGGTGGACGCGCTCGCGGGCCTCGGCCTCCATCGGCGTGCCGGCGTAGCGCTCCTCGAAGCCCCGCCAGGCCAGCACCCGCAGCCACGAGCTGGGGGTGTGGCCCTCGGGGATGCGGTGCTTGGGCAGGCGCGGGGAGGCCTTGCGCAGGTCGAAGGCCAGCTCCTCGGCCAGCGCGACCGAGCGCCGCACCGCCTCGGGGCGGGTCGCCATCGCCGCGGCCACCTCCGCCCCGCTGCGCAGGTGGGCCGCGCCGGAGAGGTCGAGCCAGCCGTCCATGTCGGCCAGGCTGCGCCGGGCTCGCACCGCCGCCATGGCCGCGGCCAGCCGGCGCCCGGAGGGCTGGGCGAAGTGGACGTTGCCGGTGGCCACCACCGGCAGCCCGTGGTCGCGGGCCAGGCCGGCGAGCAGCTCGTTGGCCTCGGCGTCCTGCGGCGTCGGTCGCGCCGAGAGCTCGACGACCACCCCGTCGAGGCCGAAGCGGGCGGTGAGCCGGTCGAGCTCGAGGGCCGCGGCCGTCGGCCCGCCCGCCGCGAGCGCCCGGTGCACCGTGCCCTTGCGGCAGCCGGTGAGCACCACCCAGTGCCCCCGGCCGCGCTCGGCCAGCTCGTCGAGGTCGTGGTCGGGGCGGCCCTTCTCGTCACCGCGCAGGTTGGCCTCGGTCATCGCGCCCGCGAGCCGGTGGTAGCCCTCCACCCCCCGCGCCAGCACCAGCAGGTGGGAGCCCTCGGGGTCGGCCACGCCGTTCTGCGGGCGGGTCAGCCCCAGCGACAGCTCGGCGCCGAAGACCGTGCGCAGGTCGTGGACCGCGGCGGCCTCGGCCAGCAGCGGCGCCCCGTGGAAGCCGTCGTGGTCGGTCAGTGCCAGCCCGCTCAGCCCCAGGCGCACCGCCTCCTCCACCAGCTCCCCCGGCGAGCTCGCCCCGTCGAGGAAGCTGAAGTGGGAGTGGCAGTGCAGCTCGGCGTACGGCGTGACCGCCGCCGGACGCTCGATGGGCCGCTGCGAGGGGCGGGCGTGCTTGCGCCGCGAGATCGGCGCGTCCTCGGCACCGGGCGCGCCGGGACGACCGGAGAGCCGCCTCTCCAGCTCGCGCCAGGGCACCGCGGGGTTGGACCAGCCCATCAGTCGTAGCCCGCCTCGAGGGTCCACCCGGCGGTGCTCCACCGCAGCAGCCAGGCGCGACCGTCGACGCCGACGACCTGGAAGCGCGCGGCGCGGGAGCCGTCGGCCGGGGCGCTCTCCACCCACCACTCCTCGTCGACCGGCCACGGGCCGGCCCAGGAGGCCACCGGCTGCCAGGGCCGCTCACCCGGGCGGCCCGGTGCCCCCGGTGCCCCGCTGGGCGGGTGTGCGCCGGCGCCGACCTGCGGACGGCCGGTGGTGCGGGCGACGACCTGCGGGGTGTCCTCGAGGGCCCACAGGCCCTCCTGTGCTCCCGCCCGGCCGCCCGCCTGGGGCACACCGGCGGAACCGGGCGCCGCGACCAGCAGCGCGGCGCCGAAGCGGAAGCGCCGCGGGTCGGCACTCACCGCGCCCCGCTCGCTGACCGCCACCGGGTGGCCGGTCCCGTCGACGACCTCGGCCACCCGCGGCGGGCTGAACACCCGCACCGGGGGCGGGCCGGGCACCCGGGTCGGCCACGGCCGGTCGAGGGGGCGCAGCCCGGTGGGCCGCTCGCCCCAGGGCACGCTGGCCTGCCGCTCGGCCGGCGAGCGCCCGCCCTGGAGCACGGGGCGCAGCACGGACTCGAAGCCGATCATCGCCTGCACCCGCGCCACCCCCCGCTCGACGAGCTCGTCGCTGCCGCCGCCCCACAGCGCCTCGGCGTGGGCCGCGGCGGGCTCGACGGTCTCGGGCACGAAGCGCACCCGCTCCACCGGCGCGCGCACGACGCCCGCGTCGTGGCGCGAGCGCAGCGACCCGCCCTCGCCCTGCAGCTGCCAGTGCACCCGGTCGACGAGGTCGCGCGCGGTGAAGCAGCGCGGGTGCAGCCAGGCCCGGCTGGAGACGACGACGCCCTCGCTCTCGGCCTCGACCCGCACCTCGGTGGCCACCAGCTGACGCGAGGCGAGCCCGGAGACGAGGCGCTCGGCGGTGGTGCGCACGCTGAAGCAGACGGCCTCCACCGACTCCAGGGGCGGCTCGAAGACGACCTCGACGTCGAGGTCGGGCGGCGGGGTGCGCTCGCCCAGGACGCTGCGGCCCGCGCCGCGCACCCGGTGCCACAGGTCGGCGCCGTAGCGGCCGAAGCGGTCCTGCACCGAGGCCAGCGGCAGCCCGGCCAGGTCGCCCAGCGTGCCCAGCCCGAGACGACCCACCAGCGAGGCGACCTCGCGCCCCGCCTGCCCGTCGCTCTCCAGCACCCGCACCGGCAGTCCGCGCAGGAAGTCGGCCGAGCCGCCCGAGGGCACGACCACGGCCTCCTGCACCGCGGCGGTGCGGGCGGCCTGCTCGGCGGTGAACACGTCGTCGGCCACCCCGATGCGGCAGTCCCAGACCCCGGCGTCGACCAGGGTCTGGGCGACCAGCGCGGCGGCGTGCTCCTCCCCGCCGAAGTAGCGCCCGGGCGCGCGCACCGCGAGCAGCCCGGGCCGCATCGGGGAGACCCCCGGGCGCAGCTCCTCCACGGCCGCGAGCACCGGCTCGAAGTGGCGCGCGTCGCGCTCCGGACCGGCCTCCAGCAGCAGCAGCTCGGGGCAGCGGGCCTGCGCGTCGCGCTTGCGCTGTCCGCGTCGTACGCCGCTGTCGCGGGCCGGGCCGTTGCACACCTCCACCGCGCCGGCGGCCAGCACCGCCGCGGGCAGCTGGCGCGAGCGTCGCGCCTCGGCCAGGCCGGCCACCACCGACCAGTCGGGGCACCACACCACCATCACCCGCACGCGCCGGCCTCCTCGACGACCAGGCCGCCCGGCCCACGCACGCCGACGGGTCCAGCCGGGCCGCCCGGGCCGCGCGGACCGACCGGCTCGAGCGCCGGGCCCCGGGGGCGGGAGACCCGGGCCGCTCGCTCGGACCGCTCGTCGACGCCGACCAGCGGCGCGTCGATCCCGGGGAACCACACCTCCGCACGCGCCGGGGTCGCCGTCTTCTTGGCGGCGGTCTTGGTCGCGGTCTTCTTGGCGGTCGTCTTC
>NZ_CAKASO010000028.1:0-53025 GCF_916862475.1 Nocardioides sp. Leaf374 | reverse complement strand
TGGACCTGAGCGCCGTGACCGTGCGCTACCCCGGCGCAGCACGCGACGCCGTCAGCGGGCTCGACCTGCACGTCGCGCCGGGCGAGCGGGTCGCGGTCGTGGGCGCCAGCGGCTCGGGCAAGTCGACCCTCGCGCGGCTGCTGACCCGTCAGGTCACCGCCGACGCCGGCGTGGTCGCCGTCGACGGCCACGACGTCGCCGACCACACCGCGACCTCCGTGCGCGCTGCGGTCACCCTGCTGCTGCAGGAGCAGCTGCTGCTCGACGCCAGCGTCCACGACAACATCGCCTACGCCCGGCCCGGTGCCACCCGCGCCGAGGTGCGCGCCGCCGCCCGGGCCGCCGACGCCCACGCCTTCGTGGAGCGGCTCCCCCAGGGCTACGACACCCGGATCGGGCAGCGCGGACGCACGCTCTCGGGTGGCCAGCGCCAGCGCCTCTCGCTGGCCCGCGCGCTGCTGCGCGAGAGCCGGGTGCTGGTGCTCGACGAGCCCACCACCGGGCTCGACCCCGACGCCACCCGACGGCTGCTGGAGGCCGTCACCGATCCTGCGCTGGGGCGCACGGTGCTGCTGCTCACCCACGACCCGCTCGCCCTGGAGTACGTCGACCGCGTCGTGCGGCTCGAGGACCTCGCCGACCACCCACCGGCCGACGCCGACCACCCACCGGCCGACCCGGCCGACCCGGCCGACACGGTGCCCGTCGCCGCGGCGGTGTCCCGGTGAGCGGGCCGCGCCCGGGCAGGCTCCTCGCGGGCGGTCGCGACGCCGTGCCGGGACCCGCGCCGGAGGTCGCCCCCGGCGAGCCGCTGCTGCCCGGCTACCGCGCGGTGCAGCGCCTGGCCCACGGACGCCGCCTCGACACCTGGGACGCCTACGACGAGGAGCGCGGCTGCCGCTGCGTGGTCAAGGTCGTGCGCGCCGACCGTCGCCACGAGCGCGAGGTCGTCGACGGGGTCCTGCGCGAGGGCCGCATCGTGACGACGCTGACCCACCCGCACCTGGTGCGCGGCTACGCCGTGCTCACCGACCCGCTCCCGGCGGTCGTGCTCGAGACCCTGCGCGGCGCCACCCTGGCCGCGGTCGTCGAGGAGGGCGCCCTGGGGGTCGAGGACACCGCCCTGCTCGGTCTGCAGCTGGTCTCGGTGCTGGGCTACCTGCACCGCCACGACTGGCTGCACCTGGACCTCAAGCCGGGCAACGTCGTGGTCGAGCACGGCAAGGCGGTGCTGCTCGACCTGAGCCTGGCCGCGCGACCCGGTGCGGGCCGCCCGGGCGCCGGCACCCCCGGCTACCTCGCCCCGGAGCAGGTCACGGGCGAGGGCCTCGCGCCCGCGACCGACGTGTGGGGGCTCGGCGTGCTGCTGCGCGAGGCGCTCAGCGGCGAGGAGCCGACACCCCCCGCGCGCTGGCGGGCGCGACGTACGGGCCCGGTGCGGGTGGCGTCCCACGCGCCGGCGGAGCTGGCGAGGCTGCTGGCGGCGTGCGGCGACCCCGACCCCGCGGGCCGCCCGCGGCTCGTCGACGTGCGCGCCGTGCTGGCGGCGTACGCCGACGACGGCACGCGCCTGCCCTGAGCGGGCCGGCGGGGCCCGGTCAGTCCTCGGAGCCGGCGAGGTCGTCGAGCACGGCCACGGCCTCCTCGGCGGTGATCCCGCCGCCCTGGATCCAGTACGTCGTGCCCTCGGCCCCCAGCTGGCAGGTCACGCCGGCGGGGTCGTCCTCGGGCACGGGCTGGCCGGCCGGCACGTTCTGCCCGTAGGTGAGCTGGCACACCGCGTCGCCGACCCGCTCGAGCTCGGTGGAGCTGCGGGCGAGGTCGAGCAGCGCCGGGTCGACCGGCAGGGCGCCGGGGATGAACAGCCCGGCGGGCACGCCGACCACGGCCACGGCCGCCTGGCGCTGCAGCGCCTCGTCGGCGTAGATGCGGACCTCGGCGGGGGCGTCGAAGACCTCGCCCAGCCGCTCGCCGGCCGACTCCTGGAGCTCGGTCTGGCGCTGCGTCAGCTCCTCGGCCTGGGCCGGGTCCTGGCCCTCGGGGGCCTCGACGCCGAGGTCGAGGGCCCGCAGGCCGCCCGGCAGCTCGTCGGGCAGGGCCGCGACGCCGTCGGCGCCGGAGAGCTCCTCGGCGCCGCTGTCGATCCTCGGCAGGACGACGGCGAAGACGACCATGAGGGCCAGCAGGACGGCGCCGAGGACGACGCCGGCGACGCGGGTACGAGCGATGGTGGGAGTGGTGGTCACGGCGGTGACGTTACCCACGCCTCGGTCGGGATCGCCCATCGGCTGAGTACCCTCGAGACGTGAGCACCAGCGAGACCTCCGGCGCGGCCGCGGACCGTCTGGCCGCCGGACCCCTGGTCGCTCGCACCGTCGTGGTCGAGCCGGGCCACGTCGACTCGCTGCTGTCCCTGCTGCCCGCGGACCGTCCGGTGACGTGGCTGCGTCGCGGCGAGGGTCTCGTCGGCTGGGGTGTCGCCGCCGAGCTGCGCACCGACGGGCCGACCCGCTTCGCCGACGCCGCGAAGTGGTGGTCCGAGCTGGTCGCGCGCTCGGTGGAGCACGACGAGGTCGACGAGCCGGGCACGGGCCTGGTCTGCTTCGGGTCCTTCGCTTTCGCCCACGAGCCGGGCGACTCCGTGCTGGTCGTGCCGTCGGTGGTCGTGGGTCGCCGCGGCGACCTGACCTGGGTGACGACCATCGGCCCGGCCGAGCAGGAGGGCGGGTCGCCCGAGCTGGACCCCGCCGACGACCCGGCGGTGCCGGTCGGGATCAGCTTCGTCGACGGTGCCCTCGACGGCGAGCGGTGGATGAGCGTGGTGGCCGACGCGGTGGCCCGCATCGAGGCCGGCGACCTGGAGAAGGTCGTGCTGGCCCGCGACCTGCTCGCCACCGCCCACGCGCCGGTCGACGTGCGCTGGCCGCTGCGCCGCCTGGCCGAGAGCTACCCCATGTGCTGGACCTTCCACGTCGACGGCATGTTCGGCGCGACCCCCGAGATGCTGGTGCGCCGCGAGCGTGGGCTGGTGACCTCGCGGGTGCTGGCCGGCACCATCCGCCGCAGCGGCGACGACCAGCGCGACCTGGCGCTGGCCGCCGCGCTGGCCCGCTCCTCCAAGGACCTCGAGGAGCACGAGTACGCCGTGCGCTCGGTCGCCGACGCCCTCGAGCCGCACTGCTCGTCGATGAACGTGCCCGAGGCGCCCTTCGTGCTGCACCTGCCCAACGTCATGCACCTGGCCAGCGACGTCGCCGGCGTGGTGCACGACGCGGCGACGGTCTCGTCGCTGCAGCTGGCCGAGGCGCTGCACCCCTCGGCGGCGGTCGGCGGCACGCCCACGGCGGCGGCCACCGCGCTGATCCACGAGATCGAGGGCATGGACCGCGGTCGCTACGCCGCGCCCGTCGGCTGGATGGACGCCTCCGGCGACGGCGAGTGGGGCATCGCGCTGCGCTCGGCGTCGGTGGACGGCTCGACCGTGCGCCTCTTCGCCGGCTGCGGGATCGTCGGCGACTCCGACCCCGAGTCGGAGCTGGCCGAGGCCCAGGCGAAGTTCGTGCCCGTGCGCGACGCCATCACGGCGACGGAGCCGTCGCCCCCAGCCGCAGGTTGAGCCCGATCGCCGCGGCGTTGTCGGGGTGGTGGAAGGTGCGCAGCCGGGTGTGGCCGCGCGAGCGCGCCCAGCGCACCGCCTCCAGCTTCATCGCCACCGCGAGCCCGCGGCCCCGACGCTCGGGCACCACGCCGGTCATCTCGCCGAAGGCGTAGCCCTCGAGCGGGCGCAGCGAGGTGACGCTGAGCCCCACCCAGTGCTCGCCCTCGACCGCGACGACCGCGCCGTGGGGGTCGTAGGAGGCCGCCGCGCACCGCTCGGGCACCCCCGCGGACAGGTCGGCGCCGGGGTCGTCGGCGGCGCAACGGGCCCAGAGCGCCTCCAGGCGGCGACGCTGCCGTGCGCCGTCGCCGAGGCGGGCCATCGTGGTGAGGGCGACCCCGGCGGCGGTCGCGGCGTCGAGGCAGGGCAGGAACGGCGTCTCGTCGAAGGCCGCGAGGTCGAGCTCGAGTCGCACCCAGGCGGTCACGGCCGCCCCGCTCAGAGGTCGGCGCCGTCGGGCAGCCGGGTGTAGGCGCTCCCGGCCGGCTCGAGGAAGCGGCGCAGGTGGCCGTCGACGATGTCGAGGCCTGCCTCGGAGTAGACGCGGTCGTGGATCGCCAGCACCCGGGGGGCGCCGACCTCGCGGGCGAAGTCGATGGCCTCGGCGGCCTTGAGCCACGGCGCGCTGACCGGGCAGAGCAGCACGTCGACGGGCTCGCCGGGCGGCGTGAGGGCGTCGCCGGGGTGGTAGACGCGCCGGTCGCCGCAGGTCACGACGTAGCCGCTGTTGTCGATGCGGGGCAGCTCCGGGTGGATCACCGCGTGGCGCTCGCCGACGGCGCGCACCGGGAGGCCCGCGGCGGTGAAGCGCTCGCCCGGGGCCACCACGACGAGCCGCTCGGCGACGTCGGGGGCCTCCGCGCGGATGCGGGCCGCCACCGCCTCGATCGTGACGACGGGCGCGTCGCTGAGGCGCAGGTGCTCGGCGAGGTAGTGGTCGGAGTGCTCGTGGGTCAGCAGCACCGCGCCGGCCCCGTCGAGGGCCTCGGCCGCGTCGGTGAAGACCCCGGGGTCGACCACCAGCGCCCCGCCGTCGTGCTCGACCCTCACGCAGGCGTGGCCCAGCTTGGTGATGCGCATGGCTCCCACCGTAGCCATCCCGCGACCCGGGTGGTCCCTACGATGCAGGGGTGAGCACGAGCAGCCCCCGACCCGCTCCCGCCGTGCGGCTGCGCCAGGCGACGCCCGACGACGCCGAGGCCCTGACCCACCTGCACCTCGACGTCTGGGACGACGCCTACACCGGGCTGGTGGAGCAGCGCGTGCTCGACGAGCGCCGCACCGACGTGCCGGCCCGGGTGGAGCGCTGGCGCGGCATCCTCGCCGGCCCGCGCGAGGAGCCGCTGTGGCTGGCGGTCGAGGTGGGCCCGGGCGGCGGCGAGGAGCTGGTGGGCTTCGCCAGCGCGGGCCCGGCGCGCGACGGCGACGTCGACACCGCGACCGAGCTGTGGTCGCTCTACGTGCGCGCCCGGCTGTGGGGCACCGGGGTCGGCTACGCGCTGCTGCAGGCGGCGATCGGCGACCGCGCGGCGTACCTGTGGGTGCTGGCCGGCAACGACCGCGCCATCGGCTTCTACGAGCGGCAGGGCTTCCGCCTCGACGGCACCGTCGACGAGCTCGACGACGGGCGCCACCTGCGCATGCTGCGGGCCGGCACGTGAGCGTGCTCGACCTGGGCGACCCGTCCTTCAACGTCACCTCCGCCGCGGTGCTCGAGGCCCGCGAGCGCGACTGGTACGTCGAGACCACGTGGGGCTGGGCCGTGCTGCGCCACGCCGAGGGCACCGCGGTGCTGCGCGACCGCCGCTTCGCGCAGGGCAACGCCCGCTGGCCGGCGCAGAACGGCATCCACTCCGGGCTCTTCTCCGACTGGTGGGCCGAGACGCTGCTCAGCCTGGAGGGCGACGACCACGCCCGCGTGCGCCGGCTGCTCGCCCCGGCCTTCCGCAGCCGCGCGATCGCGGCGATGCGCCCGCGCTTCGAGGCGTTGGCCCACGAGCTCGTCGACGCCTTCGCCGCCACCGGCCGCGTCGAGCTCGTCCACGACTTCGCCGAGCCCTACGCCGCGCGGATCATCTGCGTGCTGCTCGGCCTCGACGAGGCGCACTGGCCGCAGGTGGCCCGCTGGGCCGACGACCTGGGGGCGTCGTTCTCGGTCGACGTGGCCGCCCGGCTCCCGCGCATCGAGGCCGCGCTGGAGGGGCTGACCGGCTACGTCGACGAGGTGGTCGCCGACCGGCGGGCCCGGATCGCCGCCGGCTCGGCCCACGGGCCCGGCGACGGGCCGGACGACGGGCCCGGCGACGGGCCGGAGGACCTCGTGACCACGCTCGTGCGCGCCGCCGACGACGGCGAGCGGCTCACCGGGCGCGAGCTCAGCGTGGCGCTGGTCTTCCTCGCCTTCGCGGGCATGGAGACCACCCGCAACCAGATCGGCCTGGCCGTGCAGACGCTGCTGGCCCACCCCGACCAGTGGCGGCTCCTGGGCGAGCGCCCCGACCTCGGCGCCGCCGCCGTCGAGGAGGTGATGCGGGTCAACCCCACGGTCACCTGGGTGACCCGCGAGGCCCTCGAGGACGTCGACCTCGGCGGCCTGCGCGTGCCGGCCGGCGGCATCGTGCAGGTGCTCTCCCACGCCGCCGGCACCGATCCGGCCGCGATGGCCGACCCCTCCTTCGACATCGAGGCCCAGGCCCGGCGCGAGCGGCCGCCCCACGCCGGCTTCGGCGCCGGGGTGCACCACTGCCTGGGCCACTTCGTGGCGCGCACCGACATGGCCGTCGCCCTGCCCCTGCTGGCCCGCCGGCTGCCCGGGGCCCGCCCCGACGGTCCCGGCACCTGGCTGCCCGTGTCGGGCAACACCGGCGCGCTCCGCTTCCCGATCCGCTTCGACGTCCAGGAGGACGCATGACCGACCTGACCCGCACCGTGGGCGTCACCGGCTCGACGGGGGCGCTCGGCGGCCTCGTCACCGCGCAGCTCGCCGGCGCCGACTTCCGCCTCGACCTGCGCCTGCTCGTGCGCGACGCCTCGCGTGCCCCCGACGTCGACTGCGACGTGCGCGAGTGCACCTACGCCGACCACGCCGCGTCGCTGGAGGCCCTGCGCGGGGTCGAGACCCTCCTCATGGTCTCCGCGGCCGAGGCCGTCGACCGGCGCGAGCAGCACCGCACCTTCGTCCGCGCCGCCGCCGACGCCGGCGTGCGCCACCTCGTCTACACCTCGTTCGCCGGCGCCGACCCACAGGCCACCTTCACCCTCGGCCGCGACCACCACGACGCCGAGACCGCGATCCGCGAGGCGGCCGCGGAGACCGGCATGGGATTCACGTTCCTGCGCGACAACTTCTACGTCGACGTGCTCCCGCTCTTCGCCGACGAGGCCGGCGTCATCCGCGGGCCCGCGGGCGAGGGCCGGGTCGCCGCCGTGGCCCGCGCCGACGTGGCCGACGTCGCCGCCACGGTGCTGCGCGACCCGGCCGCCCACGCGGGGGCGACGTACGTGCTGACCGGGCCGGAGGCGCTCACCATGACCGAGGTGGCCGCCCGCGCCGGCGCCGTCCTGGGCCGCGAGCTGCGCTTCGAGGACGAGGGCGTGGAGCAGGCCTACGCCTCGCGGCGCGCCGCCTACGACGCCGAGGACTGGCAGCTCGACGCCTGGGTCAGCACCTACACCGCCATCGCCGACGGGTCGTGCGCCCGGGTCACCGACGACGTGCGGCGCGTCACCGGCCACGACGCCCGCACCCTCGAGCAGGCGCTCGCCTGAGCCGCCGCAGGCCCGGGCACCGCACGGTCAGCCGGTGAGGTGGTGCACGTAGCACCAGCGCCAGCTCTCGTCCTCCTCCGCCGACTGCATCACCGCGTGGGCGGTCTCGTGGAAGTGCACGGTGGCGTGCTGCTGCGGGGAGGAGTCGCAGCAGCCGACGTGGCCGCACTCCAGGCACTGGCGCAGCGCGACCCAGGTCGTGCCGTCCTCCAGGCAGCGCGCGCAAACCGGGCCCTGGGCCGTGACGACCGCCGGGAAGCGCTCCAGGTCGGCGCAGACCTCGCCCAGACGCCGGCCGACGGCGGTGGCGCGCAGCTCCTCGCGCTCCTCGCTGGCCACGTCGAGCATCGACTCCTCCACGTCGAGCATGGCCAGCACGTCGGCCACGACCTCGGCGGGCACCGTGCCGCCGCTGCGGATCTCCAGCACCCGGCGGCGCTCCGCGCCGATCATGGCGCGGCGCGCGCGGGAGTAGAGGTCGCTGGGCGACTCCTGGTCGCCGACGGTGGCCAGGCGCTCCCAGGCGGCGAAGTTGCGCTGGTCGAGGCGCTGGCGGATGAGGTCGACGGCGCCGTGCTGGTCGTCGTACTCCAGCCGGTCGAGCTCCTCCAGCGCCGCCTTGGAGGCCTGCTGGAGCAGGGTCGCGCGGGCCAGCGCGTCCTCGGCGGGGTCGGGCGAGGGCACCCGCAGCCGACGGGCCACCATCGGCAGCGTCAGCCCCTGCACGAAGAGGGTGCCGGCCACCACGGTGAAGGCGATGAGCAGGAGCACCTCGCGGTAGGGCGTGCCCTCCGGGATGACGAAGGCGGCGGCGAGCGTCACGACCCCGCGCATGCCGGCCCAGCCGAGCACGAAGGTGTAGGTCCACGGCGCGTCCTGGCCGAGGTCGGGGTCGGGCCCGGGGCGCACCAGCAGGTAGCGCGCCGGGAAGACCCACAGCAGCCGCAGCACGATCACCGCGGCCAGCGTCGCCCCGCAGACCGCCGCGATGCGCCCCAGCCCGATGTCGGAGTCGACCGCACCCTCGACGATCCACCACGCCTGGAGCCCGATGAGCAGGAAGACGGCGTTCTCCAGGACGAAGGCGATGGTGCGCCAGTTGAGCCGCTCCGCGATGCGCGACTGCGCGGTCTGCAGCACCGGCGCCTTGTGGCCCAGCAGCAGCCCGGCCACCACGACGGAGATCACGCCCGAGGCGTGGATCTCCTCGGCCAGCACGTACGCCGCGAAGGGCACGACCAGCGACATCGCCGAGTCGATGACCGGGTCGGTGATGCGCCGGCGCACCTTGCCGACCACGACGAAGAAGGCCAGGCCGACCAGGGCCCCGCCGCCCGCGGCGAGCACGAAGTCGAGCGCGACCCCGCCGGCGTCGAGGCCGCTGCCCGCCGCGACGGCCAGGGCCGTGCGCAGGAAGACCAGTGCGGTGGCGTCGTTGAAGAGCGACTCGCCCTCGAGGATCGTGACCACCCGTCGGGGCAGACCGATCCGGCGCCCGATGGCGGTGGCGGCGACCGCGTCGGGCGGGGCCACGACGGCTCCGATGGCCAGGGCCAGGGCCCACGGCAGGTCGGGCAGGAAGAGCCGTACGACGCAGGCCACGCCGGCGGCGGTGAAGACGACGAGCCCGACCGAGAGCAGCAGGATCGGTCGGCGGTTGGCGTTGAAGTCGACCAGCGAGGTCTGCTGGGCCGCGGCGTAGAGCAGCGGCGGGAGCAGGCCGAGGAGCACGACGTCGTGGTCGAGGTAGACCTGGGGCACCTGCGGCACGTAGGAGGCCGCCACCCCCACCGCGATCAGCAGGAAGGGCGCCGGCACCTCGAGCCGGTCGGCCAGCGCCGTGCACACCAGCACGCCGACGGCGAGTCCACACAGCAGCAGGGCGATCTCCACGGCCCCATCATCCCCCGGTGGCGGCCCGTGCCGTCAGTCCGCGGCCAGGCCGCGGATCCGGGCGTCGACCTCGCGGCGGTCCTGGCGGGGCACGCGCACCTCGACCACCTCGATCCCGCCGGCGGGCGAGGCGAGCGCCTGCTCGAGCTCGGGCAGGCTCTCCACCCGCCAGTGGGGGGTGCGGGTCGCCGCGCAGAGGGCGGCGAGGTCGACGCCGTGCGGGGTGCCGAAGAGCCGCTCGAAGCGGTCGGCGTGCTCGGGGGCGCCCTGCTCGAGCGTGGCGAAGATCGACCCGCCGTCGTCGTTGACCACCACCAGGGTCAGGTCGGGCCGGGGCTCGTCGGGCCCCAGCACCAGGCCGTTGCTGTCGTGGAGGAAGGTGACGTCGCCCAGCAGGGCGATCGCCCGGGTGCTGTGCGGACGACCCAGCGCGGCGCCGATCGCGGTCGAGACCATGCCGTCGATGCCGGCCAGGCCGCGGTTGGCGACCACGAAGCGGCGGGCGCCGACCCCGAAGCCGGTCTGCATGAGGTCGAGGTCGCGCACCGGGTTGGAGGGCCCGACGACGAGCAGCCCGCCGGGCGGCGTGGCCCGCACGACGGCCCCCGCCACGGCGTAGGCCGTGAGGCCCGGCTCCGCGGCCACGAGCGCGTCGAGGCGCCGGGCGACCGCGCGGTCGGCCTCGAGCCACGCCTCGAGCCACGGCGTCCGCACCGGTCCGGCGGGGGCGTCGGCGGCGGGGGCTCCCGGGTCGGCGGCGGGGTCGACCAGCTCGAAGCGGCCGCCGCCCAGCGGGCGGTCGACGCGGTAGGGCCGCGCGGGCCAGGCGCCGCGGCCGGGGGCGGCCCACACCTCGACGTCGTCGCGACCGAGCAGGCGCATCACCGGGCGCGACAGCGTGGGGTGACCGACCACGACGACGCGCTCGACGCTGCGGGCGAGGTCGGTGTCGAGCAGCAGCCGGTAGCAGCGCAGCGCGTGGGTGCCGGTGCGCGAGCCGCTGGAGGGCTCGGCCAGCAGCGGCCAGCCGGCGCGCTCGGCGAGCTGGCGGGCCGGCGGGCCGGCGTCGTCGCCGGCGACGACCACGGTGCGCGGGCCGAGCGGGATGCGGTCGACTGCCTCGGGTCGCGCCCGCGCGGGGCGCTCCCCCGGCACGACGGCCGGGCGCCACGGCGCGGCCGGGAGCAGCGGGTCGTCGAGCTGGACGTCGAGGTGCACCGGGCCCCACGGGTCGTCGAGCACCGGGACGTCGCCGGGACCGGCCAGGTCGTGGGTCGCGACCAGGGCGCCGAAGATCCCCACCTGGTCGGTGGTCTGGTTGGCGTCGGTGCCGCGCAGCCGCGCCGGGCGGTCGGCGGTGACGACGACGAGGGGCTGGCCGGAGTGGGCCGCCTCCAGCACCGCGGGATGCAGGTTGGCCACGGCCGTGCCCGACGTGCACACCACCGCCGCCCGGGCCCCGGCCCGGGTCAGTCCCAGCGCGAGGAAGGCCGCCGACCGCTCGTCGACGCGGGTGTGGAGACGCAGCAGCCCCGCGGTCGCCGCGTCGTGGACGGCGAAGGACAGCGGGGCGTTGCGCGACCCGGGGGCGACCACCACGTCGCGCACGCCGTGCGCCAGGAGCGCGGTCACCACCGCGCGCGCCAGCAGGGCCGAGGGCGGCTCGGTGGGCTCGGCGGGCTCGGCGGGGTCGGCGTGGGTGCTCACGGACGTCGATCCTGCCGCAGCGCCCTGACCTCGGCCAGGCGCGCCTCCCAGTGCGCCACCCGCTCCGGCGGCGCCGCCCACCGCGCGAGCGCCTCCTCGTCGACCACGGTGCCGGGCACCCCGGGCGAGCCCGGCACCCGCAGCACCCCGTCGACGGGCACCAGGGGGTCGGCGACCAGGTCGCCGGTGAGCAGCTGCACGGTGGACAGGCCGCAGGCGTGCGGCAGCTCCGGCAGCGCCGCGGCGAGCGCGAGACCGGCGGCGATGCCCACCGAGGTCTCCAGCGCCGAGGACACCACCACCGGCAGGCCGATGTCCTCGGCGATGCGCAGGCACGCCCGCACCCCGCCGAGGGGCTGCACCTTAAGCACCGCCACGTCGGCGGCCTCGAGGTCGCGCACCCGGTAGGGGTCGGCCGCCCGGCGGATCGACTCGTCGGCCGCGACCGGCACGTCGACCCCGCGGCGCACGCGGGCCAGGTCCTCGACCGTGGCGCAGGGCTGCTCGACGTACTCCAGGCCGCCGGCGGCGCGGTCGAGCACCGGGATCGCGGCGAGGGCCTCCTCGAGGCTCCACAGGCCGTTGACGTCGATGCGCACGTGACCGCCCGGCCCCAGGGCGTCGCGCACGGCCTCGAGCCGGGCCTGGTCCTCGGCCAGGCTCGAGCCGGGGTCGGCGACCTTGACCTTGGCGGTGCGGCAGCCCCCGCGCAGCACCAGCGCGTGGGCCCGCTCGGGGTCGACCACGGGCACCGTCACGTTGACCGGCACCTCGGTGCGCACCGGCTCCGGCCAGTCGCCGGCGGCCGCCTCCTCGGCGCAGCGCAGCCAGGGCTCGGCGACGGCCGCGTCGTACTCCAGGAACGGGCTCCACTCCCCCCAGCCCGTCCGCCCCGGGTCGCCGTCGCCGGCCCCGCGCAGCAGCACGCCCTCGCGCACGGTGATGCCGCGGAAGCGGGTGGTCATCGGCACCGACCAGACGTGGGTCACGGCCGCTGCCCCTGCTCCTCGGGCGCGGCCAGCGCGCGCAGCCGCAGCCGGTCGGGCTTGCCGTTGGCCAGCATCGGCACCTCGGAGAGGCCCACGAGCTGGCGCGGAGCCCACGCGCGCGGGTGGGCGCCCGACACCCAGTCGCGGGCGGCGTCGAGGTCGAGGGCTCCGACGACGAAGGCGACCAGCCGGTGGCCCCACTCCTCGTCGGGCACGCCGAGCACCTCGGCCGCCACGACGTCGGGGTGCTCGCGCAGCCGGGCCGCCACCGCGGGCGCCGGCACGTTGACCCCGCCGCTCACGACCACGTCGTCAAGGCGCCCGAGCACCTGGAGCCGGCCGTCGTCGTCGAGGCGGCCGGCGTCGGAGGTGAGGAACCACCCGTCGACCAGCACCTCGCGGGTCAGGTCGGGGTCGCCGTCGTAGCCCTCGAAGAGCGTCGGCCCGCCGAGGCGGACCCGCCCGTCGCGCCCCAGCGCCAGCGCGACACCGTCGAGGGGCACCCCGTCGTAGACGCAGCCGCCCGCGGTCTCCGCCGAGCCGTACGTCGCCACCACGCGCACCCCGGCGGTCTCGGCGCGGGCGCGCAGGGCCGGGTCGAGCGGGCCGCCCCCGAGCAGCACGGTGTGGTAGCTGCGCAGGGCCCAGACGTCGTCGGGGTCGTCGAGCAGGCGGTGCAGCTGGGTGGGCACCAGGGAGACGAAGCGGTCGCCGCGCTCGGCGGCGCCGAGGGCGAAGGGTCCGCGGCGCACGAGCTCGGCGGTGGCCGCGGCGAACCCGTCGTGCTCCTCGAGCAGCACGGGGTCGTGGCCCGCGACCAGCGAGCGGCACACGACCTGCACGCCCGCGACGTAGGAGGCCGGCAGCGCCAGCAGCCAGGCGCCCGAGGAGCCGAGTCGTCGCTCGGTGGCGTGCACGGAGGCGAGCACCGCGCGGCGCGAGAGGGCCACGCGCTTGGGCCGCCCCGTCGACCCCGACGTCGTGACGACCAGCGGCTCGGGCTCGGCCGCGCCGGCCAGCCAGCCGCGCAGGGAGTCGACCACCTCGCGGGTCGTGCCGCCGATATCCACGCGACCGACCCTAGCCAGGCGTGATCCACTGCGGGGCGTGAGCACCCTGGTCGACGTCGCCCGGGCGGGAGCCCGGAAGGCGGCCCCGCCCACCCCGCTGGCCGGACGACTCTCGGTGCAGTCGGTGCTCTACGCCATCGGCGACGGCACCTTCCTCACCGCGAGCGCCGTCTTCTTCACCCAGGTCGTGGGGCTCTCCGCCGCCCAGGTGGGCCTGGGCATCACCGTGGCCGGCGTGGTCTCGATGCTCGTCGCCGTGCCGGCCGGGCGCCTGGCCGACCGGCTGGGCCCCCAGCGCACCTGGGCGCTGGGCGCGCTCGGCACCGCCCTCATGTACGCCGTGTGGCCTTTCATCGACGGCTTCGCCGCCTTCCTGGCGATGAGCATCGTGCTGGAGATCGTCAACGGGGCCGGCAACGCCGGGCGCGGCGCCTACGTGCTCGACCTGCTGCCGCGCGCGGAGCGGGTGCGCTCGCAGGCCTACATGTACTCCGCGCTCAACCTGGGCTTCACCCTCGGCGCCGCGCTGGGCGGGATCGCCCTGGCCTTCGAGGACGACTCGGTCATCCGCGCCCTGCCCTGGCTGCCCGCGGTGCTGGTGGCGGCCAACGCCTGGTGGATCACCCGGCTGCCGGCCACCGCGCACCAGCACCGCCCCGACCCGCTCGTGGCGGCGGTCGAGGCCGCCCTCGACGACCCGGAGCCGTCGGCTCCCGCCACCTCCGACGCGCGGGCGGCCGGGCCCGGCGGGACGGTGCCCGGCGCGCTGCGCAACCGCGGCTTTCTGGCCACGTCGTTCTTCGGCGGGGTGCTCGACACCAACCAGGTGCTGCTGCACCTGGTGATCCCCCTCTGGCTGGTGGAGGAGACCGACGCGCCGCGCGTGCTGCTGGCGCTGCTCTTCGGCACCAACACGGTGATGTGCATCTTCCTGCCCATGCGGGCCGCGCGGGGCGTGCGCGACGTGACCACCGCCCTGCGGGCCGCGCGCCTCAGCAGCGTGTTCTTCGTCGTGTCGTGCGTGATCACCCTGGCCACCCACGAGACCGTCGGCTGGGTCACCATCGCCCTGATCTGGCTGGGCCACGTCACCGTGACCGGCGCCGAGCTGTACCTCTCGGCCGCGAGCTGGTCCTTCGACTCCGAGCTCTCCGACCCCGACCGGCGCGGGGAGTACCAGGGCGCCCGCAACCTGGGCCGCCAGCTGGGCTACATCGGCGCCCCCGCCCTCTACACCTTCCTCGCCCTGGAGGTCGGCACCCTGGGCTGGCTGGCCATCGCCGCCATCGCCGTGGGCGCCGCGGCCGCCCTGCACCCCTCGGCCCGGGCCGCGCAGCGCTTCCTGGTGCGCCACGACCTCGATCCCGCCCGCTGAGCGGTCGCGCGGGCCGCGACTGGTTGAATCCTCCGGTGGCCACCCCCTCCGACTGGATCGCCGGCGCGCGCCCGCGCACCCTGCCCGCCGCCGTCTCCCCGGTGCTCGCCGGCACGGGCGTCGCCGCCCACGTCGACGAGGCGGTGTGGTGGAAGGCCGTGCTCGCCCTCGTGGTGAGCCTGGCGCTGCAGGTCGCGGTCAACTACGCCAACGACTACTCCGACGGCATCCGCGGCACCGACGACGACCGGGTCGGGCCGATGCGGCTGGTCGGGTCGGGCGCGGCGCCCGCCGCCGCCGTCAAGCGGGCCGCCTTCCTCGCCTTCGGCGTGGCCGGGGTCGCCGGACTGGTGCTCGCGGCCACCACCGCCTGGTGGCTCGTCGCGGTCGGCCTGGTCAGCATCGTGGCCGCCTGGTACTACACCGGCGGCTCGAACCCCTACGGCTACCTCGGCCTGGGCGAGGTCATGGTCTTCGTCTTCTTCGGCCTCGTCGCCGTCGTCGGCACGACCTACGTGCAGACCGCGTCGCTGGCGGCCGGCGACCTCGCCGCGGCGCTCGCCGCCGCCGTCGGCATCGGTGCCCTGGCCTGCGCCATCCTCGTGGTCAACAACCTGCGCGACATCCCCTCCGACACCCTCGCCGGCAAGCGCACCCTCGCGGTCAAGCTCGGTGAGCGCCGCACCCGCCGGCTCTACGTCGGGCTCGTGGGGCTCGCGGCCCTGGCCGTCGTGGCCCTCGCCGCGCTCACCACCTGGTGGGCGCTGCTCGGTCTCGGCTTCCTCGTCGTGGCCGCCCGCGGGGTGCGCACCGTGCTCGGCGGGGCCGTCGGCCCGGGCCTGATCCCCGTGCTGGCCTCGACCGGGGCCGGCGAGCTGGCCTGGGCCGTGCTCACCGCCGTGCCGCTGCTCGTCCTCGCCTGACCCGGCGCGACCGGGCACGACCTGGCCCGACCTACGCTGGCAGCATGGGTTTCCTGATCTTCGTCCTCGTCGTGGTCGCCGCCGTCGCCGCCTGGAAGTTCCGGGTGCCGCTGATGGCGAAGGTGCTCGGGCAGTCCGAGAGCCGCGTGCAGCGCTCGATCGACCGCCGCAAGCGCTGACCCACGGCCTCGCGGGCGCCGGCCGGGTCGGCCGCGCGAGGGGTGGGACGCGGGCGCCGGGTCAGGCGCGGGGCGCCTCGCCGGCGTCGCTGCGCCGCTGCTCGTCCTCGGCGTCCTCGGCGTCCTCGCGCGCCTTGATCTCCTCGAAGCGGCTGGCCGCGCGGCGGGCCCGCTCGTCGACGCGCCGGGCGAAGGCCTCGCGCGGGCCGTTGAGCAGGAAGTAGGAGCCGATGCCGCTGATGACGAAGGCGAGCACGAAGGACCACAGCAGGTTGGCCTGACCGGCGACGCTGAGCCACACGCCCATGACGACGGCCAGCGAGGCCGCGAAGAGGACCAGGCGCAGGGCGGTGTAGACGACGAACTCCTTCACGCCCCCAGGGTAGCCCGCACCCGGCACCGGCCCCGAGGCGACCGGTCGCGGTCGCAGGCCCGGTGACCACCGGGCACCTACGCTGGAGGGGTGCTCAAGTTCCTGCTGGTGATCGCCGTCTTCGCCCTCGCGACGTACCTCACGATCCGCGTCATCCAGCGCCGCGGCCTGCTCGAGCAGGGCCCGCAGCGCCCGGCGGCGCGGCCGTCGCGGCCCGCACCCAAGGGCCCCAAGCCCAAGCCCCGGATCGTCGCTCCCGACGACGACGAGGACTTCCTGCGCGACCTCGACCGCAAGCGGCTGCACCCCGACGACCCGGACAACCCGCCCGCGACCACCTGAGCCGCGACCACCTCAGCCGCGCGACCCGCGCTCGCGCGGGCCCCGCCCCTCAGGGCGGACCGCAGGGGGTCAGGCCCCGCCGGCCAGGACCGGCGCCTCGGCGACCACGGGGGCCGGCTCCGGGGCGGCGTAGCTGTGCTGGGAGGTCGTGGAAAAGAAGTTGATCCCGATGAAGTTGAACCACAGGGTGGCGGTGCCGAGCAGCGCGAGGTAGGCGGCGTTGCGACCCTTCCAGCCGGCCGTGGAGCGGGCGTGGAGGTAGGCGGCGTAGACGACCCAGGTGATGAACGCCCACACCTCCTTGGGGTCCCAGTTCCAGTAGTTCGACCAGGCCTGGTGGGCCCAGATCGGGCCGGTGATGAGCACCGCGAAGGTCCACACCGGGAATGCGAAGGCGTGCAGGCGGTAGGACACCCGGTCGAGCACGGCCAGCGACGGCACCCGCGAGAGGTAGCCGGTCGAGGACTCGCGGCCCTTCGTGATCGAGCGCTCCTTGAGCAGGTAGAGCACCGAGCAGATGCCGCCGAGGCTGAAGGCACCGGTCGCGATGACCGCGGAGACCACGTGGATGACCAGCCAGGGCGAGTTGAGGGCCTCGGTGAGCGGGGAGACTGGGGCGTAGAGCCAGATGACGTCGACCATGAGCAGCACGAGCACGAAGCCGACGACCAGCGGGGCCATCCAGCTCAGCCCGAGGCGACGGCGCATCACGACGTAGAGCAGGGTCACCACGAAGGTGCCCGAGAGCGTGAACTCGTACATGTTGCCCCACGGCACCCGGTTGGGGTCGGCGGCCATCCCGCGCGCGAGCAGCGAGACGGCGTGCACCAGGCCCGCGACCACGGTCAGCGAGAAGCCGATGCGCCCGAAGAGGTCGATGCGGTGCTCGTGGTCGGGGCCCTCGGACCCCGCGGCCGGCTCGGCGCTCGCGCCGTACGCCGGGGCGGCCGGGCCGCCCGCGCCGACCGTCGCGGTCTCCCGCGCGCCGGCCTCCACGGGCACCTTGCGCAGCGCGCTCCACTCGACCAGGTGGGCCAGCAGGGCCAGGAAGTAGACCAGACCTGCGGCGGCCACGGCCTGGTTGCTCAGGGCCTCCCATGCACTGTCGCTCACGACGTCTTCTCCTCGGTGGTTGCGGGTCCGGCGCCGTCGGCACCGGGGGTGTGGCCGGGGGTGGCCCCGGGACGGAGGTCGGCGACCAGCTGCTGGAGCACGACGCCCACGTCGCCGCCGCCGGAGCGGTCGAGCGCGGCCACCTCGACCAGTGTGCTCCCCCCCTCGCGACGCGCCCGCAGCCAGACGCGACGCGGGCGGATGAAGAGGGAGCCGAGCAGGCCGAGCAGGGCCAGGCAGACGCCGATGAGGGCGACCTCCTTGCCGGGGGTCTGGCTGATCTGGATGCGGTTCCACCGCTCGAGGCCCTCGAAGGTCACCGTGCCCAGCCCGTCGGGCAGGGTCTCGGTCTGGCCCTCCTGCAGGTCGAGGCGGAAGGGCGAGCCGTCGGCCTTGGTGACCAGCTCGGCGTCGGCCTTGTCGAGCACGTAGACCGACTGCGACTGGCCCTGGTCGAGGCCGAGGTCGCCGGTGTAGACCTGCATCGACAGCGTGGGGTTGTTGGCCTCGCCCATGACGTTGACCGGGTCGCCCTCCACGTTGATGAAGGTGGGGTAGAACAACCCCTCCAGGCCGATCTGCCCCGGCTGGGCGTCGGCGGCCTTGACCACGCCGAAGGACAGGAAGTCGGGGCTCTGCGGCAGGAAGATCGTCGGCCCGCTGTAGACCTCGTTGCCCTCGCCGTCGCGCACCGTGATGACGGGGGCGTAGCCGTGGCCGATGAGGAAGATCTCGGTGTCGTCGATCTGCAGCGGGTGGTTGACGCGCAGGTCGTACTCGGTGGGGGCGTCGTCGAGGCCCTCGACGTAGGAGACGTGGCTGACGAAGCCGCGGGCCTGGCCCTGGGCCGGGCCGCTGTCGAGCCAGTCCACGTCGAAGGAGTCGACGTCGAAGGCGAAGTCGTCGAGCTGGTCGGCCCCGAAGAGGGTGCCGGGCACGAAGTCGTCGTACTGCGTGAGCCGGTTGGTGAAGCCGGCGTCGTCGCCGACGAGCAGGATCACGCCGCCCTTGTAGCCCAGCAGGCTGCCCACGGCGAAGCCGACCAGCACCACCACCACCGAGAGGTGGAAGACCAGGTTGCCGGCCTCGCGCAGGTAGCCGCGCTCGGCGCTCACGGCGTCCTCGCCGTCGCGGGCCGGGCGCACGCGGTAGCCCCGCTTGGCCAGCAGGCGCCGGGCGCGCTCCTCGACCTCGGCGACGTCCTCGTCGGTGGTGTAGCTGGTGCTGTCGGGCAGCCGGGTCAGGTTGCGCGGGGCCGCCGGCGGCACGGCGCGCAGGCCGCGCCAGTAGTGGAACGTGCGCGGGATGATGCAGCCGATGAGCGAGATCATCAGCAGGATGTAGATCGCCGCGAACCACGGCGAGCCGTAGACGTCGAAGAGGCTCAGACGCTCGTAGATCGGCGTGAGCGTGGGGTGGGCGTCCTTCCAGTTCGACGTCTTGAGCGCGTCGACGCCCTCCTGCGGCACGATCGAGCCCGGCACGGCGGCCAGGGCCAGCACCAGCAGGAGGATGAGCGCGGTGCGCATCGAGGTGAGCTGGCGCCAGCCGAAGCGCAGCAGCTCGCCCAGGGTCAGCTCGCCGGCACGCCGCGGCGGCGGCGTGGCGCCGGAGGCGCGCTCCTTCGTCGCGGTGCTCACACGCTCACCTGGTAGCCCGAGACGAGGTGGATCTGGAGCCAGGCGACCATCTCGCCCCAGGCACCGGTGAGCAGGAGCACGCCCACCAGCAGCAGCATGCCGCCGCCGATGCGGGTGACGACCTGCTGGTGGCGGCGCACGAAGGCCAGCGCGCCGAGCGCGCGGCGCCACACGAGCGCGGCGACGATGAAGGGCAGGCCCAGGCCGAGGGAGTAGAGCCCCATCAGCAGGCCCCCGCGGGCGGCCGTGCCCTCGTTGAAGGCGAGGGTGAAGATGACGCCCAGGGTCGGGCCCATGCAGGGCGCCCAGCCGACGCCGAAGAGGAAGCCCAGCACCGGTGCGGCGGCCAGGCCGACCGCGGGCACCTTGTGCACCCGCAGGTCGCGGGCCAGGAAGGGCACCAGCCCGAGGAAGGCCAGGCCCAGCACGATGGTGACCACCCCCAGCACGACCTCGAGCAGCCGCTGGTTGACGATCAGCCAGCCCCCGACCGAGCCGCTGGCCATGCCGATGAGCACGAAGACCACCGAGAAGCCGAGCACGAAGAGCACCGCGCCCGCGAGCATGCGCCCGCGGCGCACGTCGCCGCTGGCGATGTCGGCGCCCGAGAGCCCCGTGGCGTAGGAGAGGTAGCCGGGCAGCAGCGGCAGCACGCAGGGCGAGAAGAAGGAGACCAGCCCCGCGATCACCGCCACCGGGACGGCGAGCAGCAGCGAGCCGGAGAAGGCCGTCTGGCCGAACCAGTCACCCACGCCTCAGCCCTCCTCGACGACCGTCTCGACCACGTCGAGGAGGGTCTGCTTGCTCGGGATCTCGCCGCTGATCACCGCGGCCACCCGGCCCTCGGTGTCGAGCACCGCGGTGGAGGGCATCGTCTGGGGCGCGACCGAGCCCGAGAAGGCCAGCAGCGCCCGCCCGTCGGGGGCGTAGATCGAGGGGTAGTCGACGCCGCGCGCCCGCTCGAAGGTCGCGGCCTGGGTGGCGCTGGTGTCGCGGATGTTGATGCCCACGAAGTCGACGCTGTCGCCGAGCTCGCGGTCGGCCTCGGTGAGCAGCGGCATCTCGGTGCGGCAGGGCCCGCAGCCGCTCCACCACACGTTGACCACCGTCACGGTGCCCGGCTCGATGCTGACCGTGCCGCCCGTGGTCGTGGGCTGGTCGCGCAGCACCACGGGCTCCTCGCGCTCGTCGGGGGCGTACTCGGAGACCGCGCCCCCGCCCTGGATGTAGGTGACCCCGTCGTCGGTGCCGCGCAGCGACGAGCAGCCCGCGGTGCCGAGCACCACCGAGCAGGCCAGGGCCAGGCCGGCCGTGAGCCGGCGCGCGCGAGGGGTCATGACGGCTTCGACTCCTCCGTGGTGCCGCCGGCGGAGAAGGGCGCCGACCGGTCGCCGACCGGGATCAGGTCGCCGGCGGGCTCGGAGTAGGAGACCTGGGTCAGCCGGTCGCCGACGAAGTGCAGCGAGGTCAGCGAGCACAGCGTGCAGGTGCGGCTCTTGGGGTGGTGGAGGAAGGAGCGCTTCTCCGCGGCCAGCCGGGTGGTCCAGATGGGCAGCTGGTGGGAGACCACGACCGCCTCGTGACCGGCCGCGGCGATCCGCGCGTCGTGGACCGCCGACATCATCCGCGCGACGATGTCGGTGTAGGGCTCGCCCCAGGAGGGCTTCCAGGGGTTCCACAGGTGGCGCCACGTCGCGGGGTTGCGCAGGGCGTTCCTGCCGGCCCCGAACTGCTCGCCCTCGAACTTGTTGGTCGACTCGATGACCCGCGGGTCGGTGACGACGTCGAGGCCACGGGCCTGCGCCAGCGGCTGCGCCGTCTCCTGGGCCCGCTCCAGCGGCGAGACCCGCAGGTGGACGATGTCGCGGTCCTTGATCGTGTCGGCGACCTTCTCGGCCATCCGCACCCCGAGCGCGGAGAGGTGGAAGCCGTCGCGGCGTCCGTAGAGCACTCCCTCGGGGTTGTGCACCTCGCCGTGGCGCATCAGGTGGACGATCGTGTCGGGGCTGCTCATGCGACGCTCCTCGCGGCGGCGGCCGCACGGGCGGCGTGGGGCAGGGCGTCGAGCACGGTCTGCACGGCGCGGTCGTCGTGGGCGGCGGAGAGGAACCACGCCTCGTAGGCCGACGGCGGGAGGTAGACGCCGCGCTCGAGCATCGCGTGGAAGAAGGCGGCGTAGGCCGGGGCGTCGGTGCGCGAGGCGTCCTCGAAGTCGCGGACCGGGCCCTCGGTGAGGAACACCGAGAACATCGTGCCGGTGGCCTGCACGACGTGCGGCAGGCCGACCGCCGTCAGCGCCTCGGCGGCCGCGACCTTGATCGTCTCGGCGGCGGCGCCGATGTGGGCGTAGACCTCGTCGGTGGCCAGGCGCAGCGTGGCCAGACCGGCCGTGGTCGCGACCGGGTTACCCGACAGGGTGCCGGCCTGGTAGACCGGCCCCTCGGGCGAGAGCTGCGACATCACGTCGGCTCGACCCCCGAAGGCCGCCGCCGGGAAGCCCCCGCCCATCACCTTGCCGAAGGTGATCAGGTCGGGACGCCAGCCCTCGACCTTGCCGTCGAGGCCCCACTGGCCCTCGCGGGTCACCCGGAAGCCGGTCATCACCTCGTCGCTCACGAAGAGCGCGCCGTGGCGGGTGCAGGTCTCGGCCAGGAAGCGGTTGAAGCCCGGCTCGGGGGGCACGACGCCCATGTTGCCCGGCGAGGCCTCGGTGACCAGGCAGGCGATGCGGTCGCCGTGCTCGGCGAAGACCTTCTCCACCGCCGCCCGGTCGTTGTAGGGCAGCACCAGCGTCAGCTCGGTCGAGGAGGCCGGCACGCCGGGGGTGCCCGGCACGGCGAAGGTGGCGAGACCCGAGCCGGCCGAGGCCAGGAGGGCGTCGACGTGGCCGTGGTAGCACCCGGCGAACTTCACGACGACGTCGCGACCGGTGAAGCCGCGGGCCAGCCGGATGGCCGACATGGTGGCCTCGGTGCCGGAGGAGACGAAGCGGACCTTGTCGACCGGCGTGCGCGCGACGATCTCCTCGGCCAGCAGGACCTCGGGCTCGGTCGGGGTGCCGTACGACGTGCCGCGCGCCACCGCGGCCTGCACCTGCGCCATCACCTCGGGGTGGGCGTGGCCGAGCAGCATCGGCCCCCAGGAGCAGATGAGGTCGACGTAGTCGTTGCCGTCGACGTCGGTGAGCCAGGCCCCGCTGGCCGAGCGGATGAAGCGGGGGGTGCCTCCGACGGCGTTGAAGGCGCGCACCGGGGAGTTCACACCACCGGGGGTCACCGCGTGGGCCCGGGCGAAGAGCTCTCCGGAGGCCGTGGGCGGTGCGGGCGGGTGGGCGTCGGTGGGTGCGGGACTCACGTCCTCATCATCCCTCGCGGCGCCAACGACACGAAGTCGCGGCGGGCCCGGGAGCGACCAAGCCGTGACCGGGAGCACACCGAACCACCTGCCGGACACCTCCTCGGC
This sequence comes from Nocardioides sp. Leaf374, assembly GCF_916862475.1. Classification (NCBI taxonomy): domain Bacteria; kingdom Bacillati; phylum Actinomycetota; class Actinomycetes; order Propionibacteriales; family Nocardioidaceae; genus Nocardioides; species Nocardioides sp. Leaf374. Next base: position 30,533 of record NZ_CAKASO010000028.1, on the reverse strand, counting down.
GCGCCGGAGGGGGCGTTTGCGGGCCGACCGGGCCGGGGAGGATGCCCGGGCGGACGGAGAATGTGACCCACGCGACGGATCCTGGGATTCCTACCGGTCCGTAACCTGGACGTGACATCCTCCGTTAGGTCCGTCACAGGTGCTTGAGGGAGCACGACGAGCGACACCACCGGGAGACGAGAAGCATGGCAGCGAAGAAGACCGCACGCGTCAAGAGCGTGACCGCCCTGGTCCCGCTCGCGCTCGTGTCGGCGGCCTGGACCGCCTCGCTGGTCGGCCCCGCGGCCACCACCGTCCCCGTGTCGGCCGAGCTCGCCGACCCCACCTCCCTGCCCGACGGCTCGACCGTGCCGGCGCAGGCCATCGAGGCGCCGGCCTCGGTCTCCGGCGGCGGCTCCCTCGCCGGGCTCGCCGACGGCCTCGACGGCCGCCGCGCCCAGCAGGCCGTCTCCACCGCCTCCAGCTCCGGCATCCCGTCGGCCGCGCTGGCCGCCTACCAGCGCGCCGAGACCGTCATCAACGCCGCCGACAAGTCCTGCAACCTGCCGTGGCAGCTGGTCGCGGCCATCGGTCGCGTCGAGTCCAACCACGGCCAGTACGCCGGCAACACCCTCGACGCCGACGGCGTCGCCCAGCCCGGGATCTACGGCATCGCCCTCAACGGGCGCAACAACACCCAGGCCATCTCCGACACCGACGCCGGGGAGCTGGACAACGACACGCAGTGGGACCGCGCCGTCGGCCCCATGCAGTTCATCCCGTCCACCTGGCGCTCGGTCGGCGTCGACGCCGACGGCGACGGTCGGCGCGACCCGCAGGACGTCGACGACGCCGCGCTCGGCACGGCGGTCTACCTCTGCTCCGGCAGCGACGACCTGTCGACCACCGCGGGCCAGGAGGCCTCGGTCTTCCGCTACAACCGCTCCGACGACTACGTGCAGCTCGTGCTGTCGATCATGGACGCCTACACCGACGGCGACTACACCTCGGTGCCGAGCTCGACCACCGCGGCCGGCGTGATCATGCCCGACCCCGACTACACCCCGCCGAAGCCGCCGCCGGCCCGCGGCCCCAGCCAGGGCGGCGGCCAGCCGCAGGCGCAGCCGCAGCAGCCCCAGGTCGACTCGACCCCGCAGGCCGAGGAGCCGGCTCCCACCACCCCGCCGAAGGGCGACGGCGGGCCCACCGGCCCGACCAACCCCACCAACCCCGGTGGGGGCGGCAACGGACCGCAGCTGCCGGTGCCCGACCTCCCCGACCTGCCCGAGACCGGCGTCGAGCCCGTCGACGACGTGCTCACCGTGGCCCAGGCGATCGTGCAGTGCACCCTCGAGGGCCTGCTCGACAACCCGCTGAGCAGCACCGACAAGTTCGACCAGTGCGTCGAGGACTACACGACGCCCTGATCGTGACCGGGGCCCGCCCGGCCCCCGGTCCGGCCCCCGCCCCACCGGCGGGGCCGGCCGGGCACGAGGTCAGCGGCGCAGCAGCCGGGCCGCCTCGGCGGCCCAGTAGGTGAGCACCACGTCGGCGCCGGCGCGCCGGATCGAGGTCAGCGTCTCCAGGATCGCGGGCTCGCGGTCGATCCAGCCGCGCGCGGCGGCCGCCTCGACCATCGAGTACTCCCCCGAGATGTTGTAGGCCGCCACCGGCACCCGCACGGCGTCGCGCACCTGGCGCAGCACGTCGAGGTAGGCCAGCGCCGGCTTCACCATCACCATGTCGGCGCCCTCCTCGACGTCGAGGAGCGCCTCCCGCACGCCCTCGCGGGCGTTGGCGCCGTCCTGCTGGTAGGTGCGCCGGTCGCCCTGGAGCGAGGAGTCCACGGCCTCGCGGAAGGGGCCGTAGAAGGCGGAGGCGTACTTCGTGGAGTAGGCCAGGATCGACACGTCGGTGTGCTCGGCGGCGTCGAGCGCCTCGCGGATGACCCGCACCTGGCCGTCCATCATGCCGCTGGGGCCGACCATGTCGACGCCGGCGTGGGCCTGGGCGCGCGCCATCTCGGCGTAGATCGCCAGGGTGCGGTCGTTGTCGACGCGCCCGTCGGGGGTGAGCACCCCGCAGTGGCCGTGGTCGGTGAACTCGTCGAGGCACAGGTCGCTCATGACGGTCAGGGCGTCGCCCACCTCGCCCACCACGTCGGTGATGGCCAGGTTGAGGATCCCCGCGGGATCGAGCGCACCCGAGCCGGTGGCGTCCTTGTGCTCGGGCACGCCGAAGAGCATGACCCCGCCCAGGCCGAGCTCGGCGGCCTCGGCGACCGCGCCGAGCAGGCTCGAGCGCGAGTGCTGCACGACGCCGGGCATCGAGGTGATCGGCACGGGCTCGGAGAGCCCCTCGCGCACGAAGAGCGGCAGCACGAGCTGGCGCGGCTCCAGGGAGGTCTCCGCGACCATGCGGCGCAGGGCCGGCGTCGTGCGCAGCCGCCGGGGCCGGATGGTCGGTCCGGCCACCGGCGGGTGGACGACGGGGTCCGTCGGGCCCCCGGGCGCGGCCGGGCTCACTCCGCGCGGACCTTGCGCGAGCGCGCCGACGGCTTGCGGTCGGAGGGCCGCGTGACGGCCTGGCCCTGCTCCACCATGGCGGCCCGGCGCGCGGCGCCGAAGTCGGCCAGCGCGTCGACCAGCTCCTCGACGTCGGGCTTGGGCGACATGACGTCGACGCGCAGCCCGTGCTCCTCGGCGGTCTTGGCCGTGGCGGGGCCGATGACGCCGATCACCGTGGAGGGGTGCGGCTTGCCGGCGATGCCGACCAGGTTGCGCACCGTGGAGGAGGAGGTGAAGACGACGGCGTCGAACTTGCCGGTCTTGATGGCGTCGCGGGTCGGCGCCGGCGGCGGGGTGGCGCGCACCGTGCGGTAGGCCGTGACGTCGTCGCACTCCCAGCCCAGGTCGATCAGGCCGGCCACGAGGTTCTCGGTGGCGATGTCGGCGCGCGGCAGGAAGACCCGGTTGATCGGGTCGAGGACGTCGTCGTACTCGGGCCAGTCGGCCAGCAGGCCGGCGGCCGACTGCTCGCCGGAGGGCACCAGGTCGGCCCTCAGGCCCCAGGCCGCGATCGCGGCCGCGGTCTTGTCGCCGACCGCGGCGATCTTCAGCCCGGAGAAGGCGCGGGCGTCGAGGCCGTACTCCTCGAACTTCTCGCGCACGGCCTTGACGGCGTTGACCGAGGTGAAGGCGATCCACTCGTAGCGGCCCTCGACCAGGCCGCGCACGGCCTTGTCCATCTGCAGCGGGTTGCGCGGCGGCTCCACCGAGATCGTCGGGACCTCCTCGGGCACCGCGCCGTAGCCTCGCAGCCGGGTGGAGAGGACGCCGGCCTGGTCCTTGGTGCGCGGCACGAGCACGCGCCAGCCGAAGAGCGGCTTGGTCTCGAACCACGACAGCGTCTCGCGCAGGTCGACGACCTTGCCGATGACCGTGACGGCCGGCGGGCTCATCCGGGCGGCGCGCGCGTCGGCGGCGATGTGCTCCAGCGTCGAGCAGACCGTCGACTGGGTCGTGGTCGTGCCGACGCGGGTCATGGCGACCGGCGTCGAGGCCGGGCGACCGGCGGCCATCAGGGCCTTGCTGATCTCGCCGATCATGCCGACGCCGGAGAGCAGCACCAGGGTGCGGTCGTCGGCGTACTGGCTCCAGTCGACGCTGGCGTCGCACGTGACCACGGCGACCTCGCGGTGGTCCTTGGTGGTCAGCGGGATGCCGGCGTAGGCGGGCACGGCGCTGACCGAGGAGACGCCCGGCACGATCTCGAAGCCGAGGCCGGCCTTGGCGCAGGCCTGCGCCTCCTCGGGGCCGGAGGCGTAGAGGAAGGGGTCGCCGGTCATCAGGCGCACCACGCGGCGTCCGCGCTTGGCCTGCTTGACGACGACCTTGGCGCGCGCGGCGTGGGTCAGCGGCTGGCCGTCCTCGCCGAAGCCGCCGTCGACCATCTCGGGCCCGACCGGCTCGGGGGCGGGCTCGCCGTCGGCCGGCTCCACGGGCTCGGGCAGGCCGAGCAGCGTGCGCACGAGCGCGACGTGCTCGGGGGACTCGGTGACGACCACGTCGGCCTGGCGCACGAGGTCGACGGCGCGCACCGTCAGCAGGTCGGGGTCACCCGGGCCGCTGCCGACGAACGACACCCAGCCCCGGCTCAGGCTGGTCGTGGCGCTGGTCTGGCTGGACTTGGCTCGCGTCATGCTCATGAGTCCCTGTCTGGATCGGTATCGATGGCTGGGCCTGGCTGGTCCAGCTGTCCTGCCCCGTCGGCGAGCATCTCCTGCGCCAACCGGGTGCCGACGCCGACGGCGTCGGAGGTGCTCCCGGATGCGGACTTCCGCACCGAGAGGGTTCCGTCGAGCGAGAGCGCCACGGCCCTCACCCACAGCTCGTCGCCGTCCTCGCCCTCGACGACGTCCGCGAGGGCGCCGATGGGGGCCGAGCAGCCGCCCTCGAGGGTGGCCAGGACGGCGCGCTCCGCCTCGACCGCGGCCCGGGTGAGGGCGTGGTCGAGCGCGGCCAGGTCGGTGGCGAGGGGGTCCTCGGCGCGGCACTCCACGGCCAGCGCGCCCTGCCCGGGGGCGGGCAGCACCTGCAGCGGGTCGAGCACCTCGCTGACCTCCTCGAGCCGGTGGATCCGGGCCAGCCCGGCCCGCGCCAGGACGACGGCGTCGACGTCGCCCGCGCGCACCTTGGCGATGCGCGAGTCGACGTTGCCACGGACGCCGACGACGTCCAAACCGAGACCGAGCGCGTGCAGCTGGGCGGCGCGGCGCGGCGAGCCCGTGCCGACCCGGCTGCCGACCGGCAGCTCGCCGAGGGTCAGCCCGTCACGGCCCACGACGACGTCGCGCGGGTCCTCGCGCTCGGGTACGGCGACCAGCGCGATGCCGGCGGCGGGGTAGGTGGGGAGGTCCTTGAGCGAGTGGACGGCCACGTCGACGTCGCCGCGCAGCAGGGCGTCGCGCAGGGCGCCGACGAAGACCCCGGTGGAGCTCGACTGCACCAGCGGGGTGCCGGCGGCCTGGCTGCGGTCGCCCTCGGTGGTGACCTCGACGAGCACCACCTCGCGGCCCAGCAGGTCGCGGACCAGGTCGGCCACGGTGCCGGCCTGGGTGGTGGCCAGCAGCGAGCGGCGCGTGCCCACGCGCACGGGGGCGCTCACGCCGAGCCCCGGCGGGCGTCGTCGGGCACGGCGGGGCGGGTCACGGCCGAGACCGCCTCGGGGTCGAGGGCGAAGAGCTCGGCGAGCGCCGCGGCGTAGGAGACCGCGCCGGCCTCGTTGGCCAGCTCGCGCACGCGCACGGTCGGCTCGTGGAGCAGCTTGTCGGCCACCCGGCGCACCGTGTGGAGGATCTCGGCGCGCGCCGCCTCGTCGAGGTCGGGCAGGCGGTTGCCCAGCCGGGTCATCTCCGCGTCGACGACCGAGGTGGCCATCGAGCGCAGCGCGACCACGGTCGGGGTGACGCTGGCCTGGCGACGCGCGGTGAGGAAGGCCGCGACCTCCTGCGTCACGATGCTGCGCACGGCGGCGACCTCCAGGCCCGCGTCGGAGTCCTGCACCTCGGAGGCCAGCTCGGCGAGGTTGACCAGGGTGACGCCCGGCAGGTCGGCCACCGCGGGGTCGACGTCGTGGGGCAGCGCGAGGTCGAGCAGCACCAGCGGGCGGCCGTCGGGCCGCGCGGCCGCGACCATGTCGCGGGTGACGAGCACCCCGGTGGCGCCGGTGCACGTGACGACCACGTCGGCGTGGGCGAGCTCGGCGCCGAGCTCCGAGAGCGAGGCGGGGCGCGCGTCGTACTCGCGGGCCAGGCGGCGGGCGCGCTCGGGGGTGCGGTTGAGCACGACGACCTCGCCGGCCTCCAGCCGGCTCACCGTGGCCACCGACAGACCGGCCATGGCCCCGGCGCCGAGCACCAGCACGCGGCGGCCGGCGACCTCGCCGATCTCGTCGCGGGCGCGGGCGAGCGCGGCGGTGACCAGCGAGGGGGCGGCCTGGTCGATGTCGGTCTCGGCGCGCGAGCGCTTGCCGACGCGCAGGGCCTGCTGGAAGAGCACGTTGAGGGAGGTGCCCACCGTGCCGAGCTCCTGGCCCAGGCGCAGCGCCTCGCGGGTCTGGCCGAGGATCTGGCCCTCGCCGACGGCCATCGAGTCGAGGCCGGCCGCGACCTGGAAGAGGTGGGAGACCGCGCCGTCGTCGTAGTGCACGTAGAGGTGCGGCAGCATCGTCTCGGTCGCCTCGCCCGCGCGGTCGACCAGCAGCGTCGACAGCTCCTCGACCGAGCCGTGGAAGCGGTCGACGTCGGCGTAGACCTCGAGCCGGTTGCAGGTGGAGATGACGGTGGCCTCGGTGACGTGGTCGCACGAGGCGACGTCGTGGACGAGCTTGGCCACCCCGTCGCGGTCGAGCGCCACCTGCTCCAGCAGCGAGACCGGGGCGGAGTTGTGGGAGATCCCCACGACCAGGACGCTCATGCCGTCTCCTCTCGGACCAGCTCGTCGTGAGCCGGGTCGCCGGGGCCCGTCGTCGCGGGCGTCGCCTCGCCCTGGGCCTTGCGCTGCTCGTGGTAGGCGAGGATCTGCAGCTCGATGGACAGGTCGACCTTGCGCACGTCGACCCCCGTGGGCACCGACAGCACGGTCGGTGCGAAGTTCAGGATGCTGGTGATGCCGCAGCCGACCATGCGGTCGGCGACGTCCTGGGCGGCCACGGCCGGTGTCGCGATGACGCCGATCGCCACGCCGTGCTCGCGCACGATCGCCTCCAGGTCGGCGAAGGGGCGCACGTCGATGCCGGCGACGACCTCGTCGTGGCGGCTCGGGTCGGCGTCGAGCAGGGCCACCACCCGGAAGCCGCGGCTGCGGAAGCCGGAGAAGTTCGCCAGCGCGTGGCCCAGGTTGCCGATGCCGACGATGACGACGGGCCAGTCCTGCTCCACGCCGATCTCGCGGGCGATCTGGTAGCGCAGGTAGTCGACGTCGTAGCCGACGCCGCGCGTGCCGTAGGAGCCGAGGTAGGACAGGTCCTTGCGCAGCTTGGCGCTGTTGACGCCGGCCGCACCGGCCAGCTCCTCGCTGGAGCAGGTGCGGGTGCCGGCCTCGACGAGGCTCGTGAGCGCGCGCAGGTACACGGGGAGTCGCGCCACGGTGGCCTCGGGGATGTCCCGGGACGCCTCGGGGGAAGTCCGTGCGGTCACTGCTCTGTCTCCATGCCCAGCCGCGGACGGCGGGGGCCTGACAGCCCGGATTCGCTTCGCGGCGAATTCACTGTAGGAGTTTGTGAACGGGAGAACAAACCGGCCGTACGCCGCTCCCGCGGCCCGCCCGCCGCCTCTCCCGCGCCGTGCCGCGGGGCCTCGCGCCGCACGGGCGCGACCCGGGCTAGCACATGTGAGATGACCCACGCGCACGGGGTCGGTCCTGGGCGGGGCCCGGCGGCCCCGGGCGGGTCAGCCCCGGGTGAGCGCGGCCCGCAGCCGGGTCGGGTCGACGCGCCAGAAGTCGTGGCGGCGACCGTCGACCATCGTGACCGGCACCTCGTCGCCGTACGCCTCGACGAGGGCGGGGTCGTCGTCGATCCACACCTCCTCGAACTGCTCGCCGAGCTCGGCGCACACCTGCGCCACGACCTCGCGCGCCTGCTCGCACAGGTGGCAGCCCGGCCGCGAGTAGATCCGCACCCGCGGCGCCGCAGGGCTCACGGGGCTCACGGGGCCGACCCCTCGGCCCGGCGGCGCTCGGCGGCGCGCAGCACGCCCTTCTGCACCTTGCCGGTCACCGTCAGCGGGAGCGCGTCGACGACCTCGATGCGGGTCGGGCGCTTGAAGCGCGCCAGGCGCAGGTCGCAGCGGAAGCGGATCGCGGCCACGACCTCCTCGGGCACCTGCCCGGGCGCGCGCACGTAGGCGACGACCGTCTCGCCCGTGGCGGGGTCGGGGCTGGCCACGACGGCCACCTCCCGCACGCCGACGACCTCGCGCACGACGTCCTCGACCTCGGCGGGGTAGACGTTGAAGCCCGACACGATGACGACCTCCTTGACCCGGTCGACGAGGAAGAGGTCGCCGCTCGCGTCGAGGAAGCCGACGTCGCCCGTGGCCCACCAGCCCTCGGCGTCGGGCCCGTCGCTGCCGTCGGGCCAGTAGCCGCTGAAGAGGTTGGCGCCGCGCAGGTGGATCTCGCCGGGGTCCTCGCCCTCCGGCGTGCCACCGGCCTCGTCGACCAGGCGCAGCTCGATGCCGGGCAGGGCGGCGCCGACCGAGCCGGCCTGGAGGCGCCGGCTGCACAGCGTGCTGGTGACGATCGGCGCGGCCTCGGTCAGCCCGTAGCCCTGGTGCACGACCACCCGGGTGCGGCCGAAGACCTCCTCCACCAGCTCTGGCGCGAGGGGGGCCGCCCCGGAGAGCAGCAGGCGGACGGGTCCGAGCCGCTCCTCGAGGTGCTCGTCGTGGCGCCAGGCCGCGAAGACCGGCGGTGCCACGGGCACGACGCTGCACGCCTGGTCCTCGATCAGGTCGAGCGCGTCGAGCGGGTCGAAGCGGTCGACCAGCACCAGCTTGGCGCGGTGGCGCAGCACCCCGCCGAGCACGGCGTTGAGGCCGTAGACGTGGAAGAGCGGGAGGGCGCCGAGCACGACGTCGTCGCCGTGGATCATCGGCGGGTCCACCGCCGCGACCTGCTCGAGGTTGGCCCGCAGGGCGCGGTGGCTGAGCATCGCGGCGCGCGGGCGGCCGGAGGTGCCGCTGGTGTAGAGCAGCACGGCGAGGGCCTCGGGGTCGCGCAGGGGTGGGTGGGGCCTCGAGGGCGCGGAGGCCCGCAGGTGGTCGTAGGACCGCTCGCCCGGTCGCAGCGTGGCCCCCACGACGACCAGCCGCGGACGCCGGGCCCGCGCCAGCACCTCGGGGGGCACGGGCGGCGAGGTGTCGCCGGCGGGGTCGGCGGGGTCGGCGGGGTCGGCGGGGTCGGCGGGGTCGGCGGGGTCCTGCGCGTCGAGCAGCGCGGTCAGCCGGGCCACGGCCTCGCGGACCCGGGTGACCGAGCCGGCGTCGGCGAGCACCAGGCGCGAGCCGCTGTCGGCGAGCGTGCGCACCAGCTCGTCGCGACTGCCCCGGGGGTTGACCGGCACGACCACGGCCTGCACCCGCAGGGCCGCGAGGTAGGCGACCACGAACTCGATGCGGTTGCCGAGGGCCAGCATGATCCGGTGTCCGGCCACGACACCGGCGGCCCCGAGGCCGGTGGCGACCCGCCCGACCTCGTCGTCGAGCTCGGCCCAGGTGACGCCGCGGGCCTGCGGGCCCTCGGCCTCGACGACGGCCAGCTTGTCGGGGCTGCGGCTGGCGGCCAGGCCGAGCAGGCCGCTGAGACCCGCCTCGGAGGCGGCGTCGGACGGCGTCGGCATGCGGGCGATCTTCCCACACGGCGCACGGGTGGGAGACCGACGCCACATCTCCTAGTCTGGTCCCGTGACACCCCCGGCCGAGCGGCGCACGCTCCCCAACCTGCAGCAGCGCTCGACGCTGGCCGGCGAGGCCGCGGCCGCGGCCGCCGAGGTGGAGACCGCCCTGCACATGCCGGCCGACCCGCTGCGTGCGGCCTTCTTCGACGTCGACAACACCGTCATGCAGGGCGCGAGCATCTTCCACCTCGCCCGCGGGCTGCACCGGCGCAAGTTCTTCACCACCCGCGAGATCGTCGGGGCCGCCTGGAAGCAGGCCTACTTCCGGGTGGTGGGCGTGGAGGACCCCGACCACGTCGCCGAGGCCCGCAACTCCGCGCTCGGCTTCATCGCCGGTCACACCGTGACCGAGCTGGAGGAGCTCAGCGAGGAGATCTTCGACGAGGCCATGGCCCACCGCATCTGGCCCGGCACCCGGGCCCTCGCCCAGCTCCACCTCGACCAGGGGCAGCGGGTCTGGCTGGTCACGGCCGCACCGGTCGAGATCGCCCGCATCATCGCGCGACGGCTCGGGCTGACCGGCGCGATGGGCACGGTGGCCGAGACCGAGGACGGCGTCTACACCGGCCGCCTGGTGGGCGACATGCTGCACGGCCCGGCCAAGGCCGAGGCGGTGCGCGCCCTGGCGACCCGGGAAGGCCTCGACCTCTCCCTGTGCTCGGCCTACTCCGACTCCTTCAACGACCTGCCGATGCTCTCGATGGTCGGCGACGCCTGCGCCATCAACCCCGACTCCCGGCTGGCCCACCACGCCCGCGAGCAGGGCTGGCGCGTCCGCGACTACCGCACCGGGCGCAAGGCCGCCCGCGCCGGGCTGCTCGTCGGTGCCGCCGCCGGGGCCGTCAGCGGCACCGTCGCCGCCGGCGTCGCGGTGCGCGGCCGCCGCGGCTGAACCTCCGGAGTCGTCGGCACACTGCCGGCGCCACTGCCGGCGCCACTGCCGGCGCCACTGCCGGCGCCTCCACCGGCGCCACCGCACGACCCGGGGATGTAACTCCGTGTCACATTTCATTTGCCCGATTCCATTCCCACCGGCTCCGCGGCGTCCTACCATCGAGTGGCTCTGTGGGGGAGCACGTGGGGAGGACGCAGCGACATGCCGTGGGACGCCGATGACGTCGCGCGCGGGCTCGACGCCCTGCGCGCCGCGGTCGCGACCCTGCTGGCCCCCACGCCCCTCCTGGCCCCCGACGGCCCCGCCTGGTCCGCCCTGCGCACCGAGGCCGCCGGCGCCGACGACCGTCCCGGGGTCCCCGGGGCCGGGAGACCCGGAGGCTTCGGCGACGGCGACCTGGCCACGTCGTCGGAGGAGTCGGAGGCCGACCGCACCCGCCTCATCGCGCTGGTCGAGCTGGCCCGCGGTGGCGACAGCGAGGCCTTCGGCCTGCTCTACGACCACTACCACGTCGCGGTCTACCGCTTCCTCTACTACCGCACCCGGTCCTCCTCGCTGGCCGAGGACCTCACCTCCGAGACCTTCTTCCGCGCGCTGCGGAGCATGCAGAACTTCCGCTGGCAGGGCAAGGACTTCGGCGCCTGGCTGATGACCATCGCGCGCAACCTGGCCACCGACCACTTCAAGGCCGGTCGCACCCGCCTCGAGCTGACCACCGAGGACATGGGTCAGCACGACGACGCGACCGAGAGTCCGGAGGCCACCGTGCTCGCGGGCCTGACCAACGAGATGCTGGTGAGCGCGCTCGGCGAGCTCCCCGACGAGCAGCGCGACTGCCTGGTGATGCGCTTCCTGCAGGGCATGAGCATCGCCGAGACCGCAGCCGTGCTCGGCCGCAGCGACGGCGCGATCAAGCAGCTCCAGCTGCGCGGCGTGCGCAACCTGGCCAAGCTGATGCCCGAGGGGATCCGCGACTGATGACCGCCTCCGCCGCCTCCCTCCCCCGCTTGCGCAGCGTGCCTGCCCGAGTGCCTGCACCCTGCTGCGATCCCGTGGCGATCGCCTCGTCACGAGGCGTAACCTTCGCGCCCGGCGCGTCGTTCTCCCTGGTGTCGGCCCACCGCGCGTCCGGCGCCCCGACCCATCTGCCGAGCCCCTCGGCGACGACGACAGGACAGCAGGGATGAGCACCGGTCACCGCGACGCCTTCCGCCCGGCACGACGCCGCGCGGAGGAGTTCGCCCGTCTCGTCGAGGACGCCTCGACCGGCCGGGCCGACGCGGCACGCCACGCCGAGCTGCTCGCCCTCGTCGAGGCCCTGCGCGCCGAGCCCGCCCCCGAGCCGCGGCCCGACTTCGTGCTCGACCTGCGCGAGCGGCTGATGACCGCGGCGGCCTCGGAGCTGGTCGCCACGCGCACGTCCCCCGCGGTCGTCGACCGCCTCACCGTCGCTCCCCGCCACGGCCGTCGCGAGCGGCGCCTCGCCGCCGCCATCGGTGGTCTCGCGGTCGTCGGCGCGACCTCCACGATGGCCGTGGCCGCCCAGAGCGCGCTGCCCGGTGACGTGCTCTACCCGCTCAAGCGCGCGATCGAGAACGCCCACACCGGCGTCAGCGTCGGCGACGACGACAAGGGCGCGACGCTCCTGGCCAACGCCTCGGGCCGTCTGGCCGAGGTCGACCAGCTGAGCCGATCCGGCGAGGTCGAGGACACCGCGGTGATCACCCGCACCCTCGACGACTTCGCGGTCCAGGCCGCCGAGGCCGGCGACCTGCTCATCGGCGACTACGCCGAGACCGGTCGGGAGGGCTCGATCACCGAGCTCAAGGACTTCACCGCGACCAGCCTGGCGGACCTCGACGCCCTCTCGGGCCTGCTGCCCGAGGAGACCCGGGGCTCCCTCGTGCGCGCCGGCGACGTGCTCGCCACCATCGACGCGCAGGTCGACCAGCTGTGCCCGGCCTGCGCCGGCGAGGGGATCACCCGGATCCCGTCGTGGCTGCTGCAGGCCGTCGGCCGGCTCAGCGACGACGTGCTCACCGCCGGCACCGGCGCGCGCGCCGACTCCGAGACCACCCGTCCCCGTCAGCGCCAGCAGCCGCTGGGGCCCGGCAGTGTCACGGTGCCGCCGCAGGGCGGCCAGACCGGCCCCACCGAGGTGCTCCCCAGCCCCTCCCCCGGTGGCGGTGGCGGCGGCGACGACGGCTCCCCCTCCACCGGCGGCGGCAAGGACCCCCTCACCGACCTCCTCGACGGCGACGAGCCCGTCTCGGGTCCCGGCGGTGGCGACGTGGGTGAGGACCTCGGCGAGGTCGTCGACGACCTCGAGGACACCGTGGGCGGCGTCGTCGGTGGTGTGGGTGGCGTCGTGGGCGGTCTGACCGACCCGCTCACCGGCGGCTGATCGACTGCGACCACCCGGGCCGGGCCTGCCGGGCCTGCCGGGCCTGCCGGTGCCGGACGGGCGACGAGGATCAGCGGAAGACGGACTCGCGCTCCATCAGCAGCGTGTAGAGCGTCTGCTGGATGGTCTCGCGCACCTGGTCTGTGACGTCGAAGACGAGCATGGGGTCGTCGGCGGCACCGGCGTCGAACTCGTCGGTGCGGATCGGCTCGCCGAACTCCAGCAGCCACTTCGAGGGCAGCGGCACGAGGCCGAGCGGCCCGAGCAGCGGGAAGAGCGGCGTGATGGGGAGGTACGGCACGCCCAGCAGGCGGGCCAGCGACGGGATGTTGCCGATCAGGGGGTAGATCTCCTCGGCGCCGACCACCGACAGCGGCACGATCGGCACGCCGGTACGCAGGGCGGCGGAGACGAACCCGCCGCGACCGAAGCGCTGCAGCTTGTAACGCTGCGAGTAGGGCTTGCCGATCCCCTTGAACCCCTCGGGCCACACCCCGACCAGCTCGCCGCCGCGCAGCATCCGCTCGGCGTCCTCGGAGCAGGCCAGGGTGGCGCCGCTCTTGCGGGCCAGGGAGCTGACCAACGGCATCCGGAAGACCAGGTCGGCGCCGAGCGGGCGCAGGAAGCGCTCGGCCCGGTCGTGGATCGACACCATCGTCATCAGCCCGTCGATCGGCAGCGTGCCCGAGTGGTTGGAGACCACCAGGGCACCGCCCTCGGCCGGGATGTTCTCGATGCCGCGCACCTCGATGCGGAACCACTTCTCGGCGATCGGACGCAGAGCCGCCATGAAGAAGCGCTGCGTGACCTCCTGGTCGAAGCCGTACTCGTCGACGGCGTAGTCGCCGGTGACGCGACGGCGCAGGAAGGCCAGGAAGTGGGCCAGCTGCGCCTCCCACTGCTCGCCGAACAGCTCCCGGCTGGCGTGCTGGAAGGCCGCGAGCAGGTCGGCGGCCGGGATGCCGGCGTGCGGGTGCCGCTCGCGCGCGGTCACCGCGGGCCGCGGCGACTCCCCCTCGGTCATGGTCGCAGCGGGAGGCTCCGTGCCGGACGGCTCGACGAGGGGCTCGGTGGCGGGCTCGGCGGCGGGCTCGGTGGCGGGGTCCGGGGCGTCGGGGGCCTCGTCCACCGGCCCGGTCGCCGCGTCGGCGCGGCGGGCGGCGTCGGCCTTGCGTCGCACCGGACGCGGCTCGCCGCCGGCTCCGCCGGCGAGACCGCGGGCGGCCGACGACGGCGCCGTGCCCGTGCCTCGTCCGGGCCGTCCGCGGGTGCCGATGGGGATGATCTCGGCGTCACCCACGGTCGCTCCCGAGGGCCGGCACGGCGCGGGGGCCGACCGGGTCGGGGTCGGGCACGGGGAAGACCCGGCCGAGCCCGGCGAGCACGCGCTCGCTGCGCCGGGGGCCGCTGGGCATGAGGGCGGCGAAGTCGGCGAAGGCCTCCGCGGTGCTGAACTCGGGGGTGAAACCGAGACCCTCGCGCATGCGCGTGGTGTCGACACCGCGGCCGTAGGTCAGCATGCCGAGCAGCTCGGGCGACAGGTCGGCGATCCCGGTCGAGCGCAGCGTCGAGGAGAGGCGTCCCAGGGCCAGGCCGGGCAGCGGCACGGTGGGGCGCTGGAGGCGGCGTACGGCCTGCGAGAGCATGAGGATGCCGTCGCCGGCGACGTTGTAGGTGCCGGCGACGTCCTCGGTCACGGCGTGGCTGAGCGCGGAGAACAGGTCGCGCTCGTGCAGGAACTGCAGCCGGGCGTCGTAGCCGAGCACGGTGGGCACGACGGGGCTGCGGAAGTAGGACGTCATCGGGCTGGAGACGTGGGGCCCGATCACGTTGGCGCAGCGCAGCATGGTGACGCCCACGTCGGGTCGGCGCCGCGCGAAGCCGCGGACGTAGCCCTCGATCTCGGCGACGTCCTTGGCGTAGCCCGCCCGGGCGGGACGCCGGGGCTCCATGTCCTCGGTGAACATCGCCGGGTCACGGTTGCTGGCGCCGTAGACCGTCGTCGTCGACTTCACGACGAGACGGCTCACGCTCTCGGCGCGCTGGCACGCCGCGAGGAGCTGCATCGTCCCGATGACGTTGAGCTCCTTCATCGAGTTCCTGCCCCCGGCGCCGCTGGGGGTGGAGATGACGCTCATGTGGACGACGGTGTCGACGTCCTCCTTGGCGATCACCTTGGCGATCACCGGGTTGCGGATGTCGGCCCGCACGAACGACACGTCGCCGAAGTCGCCCCGGGGCGGGGTGACGTCGACGCCGATGACACGGCTGACGGTCGGGTCGAGGGCCAGCGTGCGCGCGAAGCGGCGACCGAGGTCTCGGGAGACCCCGGTCACGAGCACGACGCGGCTCACGACACCTCGACCGACCGGCCGGTCTTACTTGCCGAGCTTGCGACGCTGGACGCGCGTCTTCTTGAGCAGCTTGCGGTGCTTCTTCTTGGCCATGCGCTTGCGCCGCTTCTTGATGACAGAACCCACGGGTGAACCTTTCGAGACTGGTAGGCCCTGCGTGTCGACGCAGGGCCCGGTCAGCCTATCCGCCCGGAGGTGAGCCGCAGAATCAGGGTCGCCCGAGCAGACCGTCCCCGCCGGCAGGGCGGTCAGCCGGCGTCGTAGAAGCTGCGCCGGATGTACTCGTTGGCGTCCTCCTCACGGACGCGGAAGGAACGACCCACGCGCACCGCGGCGAGGTCGCCGTTGTGCACCAGGCGGTAGACCGTCATCTTCGAGACGCGCATCATGGCCGCCACCTCGGCGACGGTCAGGAAATTGGCGTCGGAGATGTCTCCGGGCGTGTTGGCAATCATCGAGCACCGACTTTCTGTTGCGGCACGCCACCAGCTTCCCCGCCAGTGCTCCCACGGCCACGTAGCCGTGAGAATAGGGCCAGAAGTGACTCGTGGGGAAGAGGGGACGCGAGTTGGACTGATCAGCTCGGCGTGTCGGCTTGCACGGGCCGGATCGGACCGCCCCGGAAGGGCGGTGGTCCAGTCAGGGCATGGGGTCGAGACCGTGCAGCGGGAAGACCGCCATCCGGGTCTGGTGCACCGCCCGGTCGAGCCAGGTGTCGGGGTCGTAGCCGTCGGCCCAGTCGCGGTACGCCGGGTCCTGCCCGTCGGTCATCCGCAGCGGCGCGTTGACGCCCAGGGTGTGCTCGACGTGCTCGCGCCAGCCGCCCGGCGTGGCCGAGAGCGCGTCGAGCGGGCGACCTCCCACCACCGCGAGCAGGTGGGTCCAGGCCCGCGGCACGACCTGCACCAGCTCGTAGCCCCCGCCGCCCAGCGCCACCCAACGCCCCTGCGACACCTCGTGGGCGAGGTCGTGCAGGGCGAGGTAGGCGGCGCGCTGGCCGTCGACGGAGAGCATCAGGTGCGCCAGCGGGTCGTCGGCGTGGGAGTCGCAGCCCTGCTGGGTGACGAGCACCTGCGGGGCGAACTCGCGCAGCAGCGGGGGCACGACGGCGTGAAAGGCGCGCAGCCAGCCGGCGTCGCCGGTGCCCGGGGGCAGCGCGACGTTGACCGCGGAGCCCTCCGCCCCCTCGCCGCCGGTGTCGGTGGCGAAGCCCGTGCCGGGGAAGAGCAGCTGCCCGGTCTCGTGCAGCGACACGGTGAGCACGCGGGGGTCGTCCCAGAAGGCGCGCTCGACGCCGTCGCCGTGGTGGACGTCGAGGTCGACGTAGGCCACCCGCTCCACGCCCTGGTCGAGCAGCCAGCGGATGCCGACGGCGACGTCGTTGTAGATGCAGAAGCCGCTGGCCCGGTCACGCATCGCGTGGTGCAGGCCGCCGGAGATGTTCGCGGAGTGCAGCGAGTCCCCCGACCAGACCTGGCGGAAGGCCTCGACGCTCGCGCCGACCACGTGGGCGGAGGCCTCGTGCATGCCGCGGAAGACGGGGTCGTCCTCGGTGCCGAGCCCGAAGTCGGGCTCCGCGCGCCCCGAGCTGCCGGCGCGCACCACAGCCTCGATGAAGGCGGGGTCGTGCACCGTGACCAGACGCTCCTCGTCGGCCATGGGGGCCGGCACCATGCGCAGCCCGCCCTCGCCGACGACACCGAGCTCCTCGGCCAGCCGCATGGTCAGGTCGACCCGCAGCGGCGACATGGGGTGGCCGGGGCCGAAGTCGTAGGCCGTCAGGCTGGGGTCGAAGACGACCGTGGAAGGTCCGGGGCAGACGGGCACGCCCTCGACGCTACCCCGGTGCGGCGTGGGGCCGCGCCGGGCCCGCGGCTCAGAGGTCGAGCACGGTGGCGACGGCCGCGGCCAGCGCGGGCCCGTCGTCCTCCTGCAGGAAGTGGCCCGCGCCCGTGACCACCGGGTGCTCCAGGCCGGCCGCTCCCGGCACCGCGCGGCGCAGCACCGGGGCCATCGCCCCGGTGATGGGGTCGAGGTCGCTGAAGGCGGTGAGGAACGGCCGCTCCCAGCGGGCCAGCCGCTCCCAGGCCGCACGGTTGGCCGCGGTCGCGGGGTCGTCGGGCCGGGTCGGCACGAGCAGGGGCATGGCGCGGGGCCCGGCCTTGAAGGCCTCGTCGGGGAAGGGGGCGTCGTAGGCCTCGCGTGCGCCGGGGCGCAAGGGGCGGGCGCAGCCGGAGGCGACCAGGCGGCCGACGTCGAGCACCTCGGCGAGCTCGACCGCGCGGCGGAAGTCCCACCACACCTCGGGCATGTCGCGGTCGCCCGTGGGCAGCCCGGTGTTGGCGGCGACCACCGCCGCGAAGCGCTCGGGGTGCTCGGCGACCAGCCGCAGCCCGATCAGGCCGCCCCAGTCCTGGCCCACGAGCACCACGTCGTGCAGGTCGAGCACGTCGACGACCAGCTCGCGCACCCACTCGACGTGACGGGCGTAGGAGTGGTCGGCCACGCGCACGGGCTTGTCGGAGCGACCGAAGCCCACCAGGTCGGGCACGACGCAGCGTACGCCGCGGGCGACGAGGTCGGCGACCACGTCGCGGTAGAGGAACGACCACGTCGGCTCGCCGTGCAGCAGCAGGGCGACCGGCGCCTCCACCGAGCGCGGGCCGAGGTCGACGTAGGCCATCCGCAGGGCGGCCTCGGGCGGGTCGTCGGGGTCGCTGACCTCGGCGTAGGAGGCGGGCCAGTCCTCCTCGAGCGCGGCGAAGCGGTCCTCGGGCGTGCGCAGCACCTTCACGGCCCGCTCCCCTACTTCTTCTGCCGCCGGCTGCCGGCGTGCCAGTCCTCCTGGCCGCCCACGTCACCCGGCTCGACGCCGAAGGAGCGCAGCTGCGGCTTCTCGCGCAGGCTGCGCTTGAGCTCGGCGAAGCCCGGGAAGCGGGCCAGGCCGACCACGTGGTCCCACAGCTCGCCGGCCTCCTCCTCGCTCGGCATCCGGCTGATCACCGGGCCGAAGAAGGCGGCGCCCTCGGGCGGTGCGACGTGGAGGATCGGGGTGCCGACGTCCTTGCCGGTGAGTGCGAGGGCCTCGTCGGTCTCGGCCTGGAGCTGGGCGTCGCGGTCGGTGTCGTCGAGGTGCGCGGCCAGCCCGGCGGGCAGGCCCGCCTCCTCGAGGGCGGCGGCCACGAGGCCGTCGAGGTCGGTCGGGTCGTAGGCGTCGGGCGCGACGTCGAAGACGCGGGTCGACAGCGCGGGGTAGAGCCGGGCCACCGCGTCGGGCCCGTGGTCGTCCCGCGCCTGCGCGCACAGCCGCAGCATGCGCAGGCCGGCGGTGTGGCCGGCCTCGTACTCCGGCGGGAAGTGGGCGTCGTAGTCGACGTGGGCGTTGAGCAGCCGCAGCGAGATGAAGCGCCACTCCACGTCGTAGTCGCGCTGCGACTGCACGAGCCGCACCCAGCGGCTGGTCATCCACGCGAAGGGGCACACCGGGTCGAACCAGAACCGCACGTCGGGATCGCTCATGGCCCCAGCCTGCCAGGGCGCGCCACGGGCAGGCCGCGACGCCGCGCACCTCAGCGGCGGGCGTCGCGCTCGGCCAGGGCCGCCAGCGTCAGCAGCTGCTTGCGCATCATCACCAGGTCGCCCCAGGCCAGGGCGGCCGCGCGCAGCCGCTGCGGGCGGGTCGCCCCGCGGGCGGTCATCCGGCAGACCAGCCGGCACGGCCCGGCGCCCGCGTCGTCGTCGGGCACGACGGCGTACGTCACGCCGATCGGGCCGAGCGGGCGGCTGGCCGAGGCCGTGGTGACCGCGGTCCAGGAGCGGCCCTCGTCGACGGCGAGCAACTCGTAGACCCCCAGCATCCGCTGGCCGACCTCGAGCCGCTCGGCCCCCGGCGTCAGCTGCCGCGGGCTGCGCCGGCCCAGGTTGTCGACGAGGTCGTAGGAGTACGGCGCCACCGCGGTCTGGCACAGCCAGCGCCACGTCAGGCCCGCCGGGGCCGCGACCGGCACGGCGCGGTCCATCGTGACCGCTGCGCCCTCCCCGCGCTCGGGCAGCACCGCGTCGACCGGGAGCGGCCGCGCGAGGTCGGCAGGCGTCGTGCCCCACGCCCACGGCAGGCCCGACCTCACTGGCCCGACCTCACTGGCCCTGGGCCAGCTGGCGCGAGCGGTCGCGCGCGGCCTCCATCGCGGCCAGGAAGGCCGCGCGCACGCCGTGCTGCTCCAGCTCGCGCAGCGCCGAGGCCGTGGTGCCGCCGGGCGAGGTGACCTGCTCGCGCAGGACGGTGGGGTGGGTGCCGGTCTCGCGCAGCATCTTGGCCGAGCCCACCAGGGTCTGGATGACCAGGTCGGTGGAGGTGCTGCGCGGCAGCCCGAGGTGCACACCGGCCTCGATCATCGACTCCACGACGAAGAAGATGTAGGCCGGGCCCGAGCCCGAGATGGCGGTGACGGCGTCCTGCTGGCGCTCGGGGATGCGCAGCACGCGGCCCACCGAGCCCATGAGCGCCTCGGCCTCGGCGAGGTCGGCCTCGCTGCAGTGCGAGCCGGCCGAGATGCCGGCCATGCCCTCGTCGACCAGGGCCGGGGTGTTGGGCATGACCCGCACGACGGCGACGCCCTCGGGCACCCGCTCCTCGATGAAGCCGGTGGTGATGCCCGCGGCCAGCGAGACCAGCAGCTGCCCGGGGCGCAGCCCCGGGGCGATCTCGGCGAGCACGTCGCCCATGTCCTGGGGCTTGACCACGAGGGCGACGGTGTCGGCGCGGGTGGCGGCCTCGAGGTTGCCCACCACCGAGACGCCGTAGCGCTCCTCGAGCTCGCGGGCCCGCTCGGCGCGCTTCTCCCCCACCAGCAGGCGGTCGACGCGGCGACCGGCGCGCACGAGACCCGAGAGCAGCGTCTCGCCCATCACCCCCGCCCCGATGATCGCGGTCTGGGCGGCGGGTGCGGTCTGCGCCATGCGCGGCGCCTCCTTCGGAGCTACTTCTTGGAGATGAGGGACGTCAGGAAGAATGACAGGTTCTGCGGACGCTCGGCGAGGCGTCGCATCAGGTAGCCGTACCACTCCTGGCCGTAGGGCACGTAGACCCGGACGGTCTCGCCCTCGCCGGCCAGCCGCTTCTGCTCCTCGGGCCGGATGCCGTAGAGCATCTGGAACTCGTAGCTGCCCGGCTGGCGCCCGAAGCGGCTGGCCAGCGAGGAGGCGATCTCGACCATGCGGGGGTCGTGGGTGGCGATCATGGGGTAGCCCTGACCGGCCAGGAGCACCTTGAGGCAGCGCACGTAGGACCGGTCGACCTCGAGGCGGTCCTGGTAGGCCACCGACTCGGGCTCGTTGTAGGCGCCCTTGCACAGCCGCACCCGCGAGCCCTCGTAGGCCAGCTGGCGGCAGTCGTCCTCGGTGCGGTGGAGGTAGGCCTGGAGCACGGCACCGGTCTCGGGGAAGTCCTTGCGCAGGTCGCGCAGGATCGCCAGCGTCGAGTCTGTGGTGGTGTGGTCCTCCATGTCGAGGGTCACCGACGTGCCGGCGTTGCGGGCCGCGCGGCAGATGGTGCGGGCGTTCTCCAGCGCGAGGCGGTGGCCGCCCTCGGGGGCGACGTCGTCGGGCAGGAACTGCCCGATCGCGCTCAGCTTGACCGAGACCTCGGCGTGGCGGGTCAGCCCGCGCGCCGCGAGCGCCTTGAGCACCTCGACGTAGGCCGCGACGGTGGCCTCGGCCTGGGCGCGGTCGGTGGTGTCCTCGCCCAGGTGGTCGAGGGTGACGGTCAGGCCGTCGTCGACCAGCGCCGCCGTGGCCGCGACCACGGCGTCGGTGCTCTCCCCCGGCACGTAGCCGCGGACGATGCCCGCGGAGACCGGCATGGTGCTGACGAGCCTCTTGACCTGGGAGCTCCGCGCGAGGAGCAGGAGCGGCTGGCGGAGCAGGGACATGACGTCAATCTACGACGGGCCCCTGCGGCTCCCGTGGCGAGGGCGGGCTGCATCGGGGCGGCCGCTGCCGCGCCGGCGGGCTCAGCCGGCGAGGTGCTCGCGGGCGAAGGCCAGAGACTCGGCCAGGTCGGCCTCGCGGGCCTCCTCGCTGCCGCTGCGGCGGGTGTTGATCTCGACCACCACGTCGCCGGCGAAGCCGCTGGCGCCGAGGTGGCGCAGGAACCGGTCGGCGCCGGTGGAGCCGCGCCCCGGCACGAGGTGCTCGTCCTTGGCCGAGCCGCTGCCGTCGGTGAGGTGCACGTGGCGCAGCCGCGGGCCGAGCCGCTCGGCCATCGCGACGACGTCGGAGCCGGCGATGGAGGCGTGGGACAGGTCGATCGTGGTGTTGGCGTAGGGCTCGGCCGAGGGGTCCCAGCCGGGCTGGTAGACCTCGACGCCGCGCTTGGAGGTGGCCTTCCAGGGGTACATGTTCTCCACCGCGAAGCGGATGCCGGTCGACTCCTCCAGCGCGGCGATGCCGTCGACGAAGCCGCGGGCGTAGTCCTTCTGCCAGCGGAACGGCGGGTGCACCACCACGACCTCCGCGCCGAGCTCGTGGGCCATGTCGGCCGAGCGCTGGAGCTTGGCCCACGGCTCGGCGCCCCACACGGCCTGGGTCAGCAGCAGGCAGGGGGCGTGCACGGAGCACACCGGCACGCCGTGGTGCTCGGAGAGCTGGCGCAGCGCGGTGGGGTCCTGGGTGATCCGGTCGAGGGCGACCATGACCTCGACGGCGTCGTAGCCAAGGGCGGCGGCGCGCTCGAAGCCGCGGGCGGCCGACTCGGGGTAGACCGACGAGGTGGACAGGCCGACGCGGGTCGGCCCGCCCGCCGGGGCGGGGACGGGATCGCTCACCCGGGTCAGCCCAGCACGCTGATCTGGTCGAGCCGCTCGAGGATGACGCCCTCGCGCAGCGCCCACGGGCAGATCTCGAGGGCCTGGAGGTCGAAGATGTCCATGCACGCCTCGGCCACCAGCGCGCCGGGCAGGATCTGGTGCGAGCGGCTCGGGGAGACGCCGGGCAGGGCCGCGAGCTCCTCGGGCGTCATGGTGACCAACCGCGGGATCCACTCGCGCAGCTCGGCCAGCGGCAGCACCCGCGGCACCAGCGGGCCGTCGCCGGAGGGCGCGGCCCCGCAGATGCGGGCCAGGGAGCGGAAGGTCTTCGAGGTGGCCGCGGCCCGGTCGGGGGCTCCGGCGCGCAGCAGGTTGCCGGCGTCGCGCGCGATGTCGGCGCGGATCTGCTTGCGCAGCTTCTTGATGGCGTCGTCGTCGGGCGGACCACCGCCGAACCACTGCCGCGCCAGCCGGGCGGCCCCCAGCGGCATCGACCACGCCACGTCGGGCGCCTCGTCGCCACCGCCGGCGATCTCCAACGACCCCCCGCCGATGTCGAAGACCACCAGGCGGCCCGCCGACCAGCCGAACCAGCGGCGTACGGCCAGGAAGGTGAG
Source organism: Nocardioides sp. Leaf374 (assembly GCF_916862475.1). NCBI lineage: Bacteria > Bacillati > Actinomycetota > Actinomycetes > Propionibacteriales > Nocardioidaceae > Nocardioides > Nocardioides sp. Leaf374. The sequence goes on along the minus strand of NZ_CAKASO010000028.1, from coordinate 8,019 downwards.
CCGGGCCTCGTCCTCGCCCGAGAGCACGCCGATCCGCACACCGGTGCGGGCCTCGACGTGGTCGAGCACGGCCTCGGAGTTGACCGCGTCGCGCACCGCGGAGGTGGCGAAGCCGATCATGTCCTCGCAGCCCTTGTCCTCGGCCACCACGACGGCCTGGGCGGTGAAGGCCGTGAGCGCGTCGATGCCGGCCTGCGAGACCGCGCCGTGCTCGTCGAGCACCTCGGCCAGGCGCAGCGGCTCCTTGTAGGAGTACGCCGGCAGCGGCGCCGCCCCGCCGTGGGCGTCGACGACGAGGAGGTGGCCCGTGTTGGAACCGATGTCGAGCACGCCCAGACGCATGACCTCAACGTACTCCCCGTAGGCTCGCCGGGTGCCCGAGGTCGACCTGGTGTTCCCCCGCGCGTGGGTGGAGTTCGAGAACCCCGCCGACGCCTCCGAGGTGATGCGCTGCGACCTGACCTGGCTGACCTCGTCCTACACCTGCATCTTCGGCCAGGGCTGCGCCGGCATCTACGCCGACGCCCCCGACGTCGGCTGCTGCACCCTCGGGGCGCACTTCGCCGACGAGGGCGACGAGGAGCGCGTGGCCGGCCACGTCGCGCGCCTCGACGGCCGGCTGTGGCAGCAGCACCCGGGCGGGCCCGACGCCGCCCCCGGCGCCGTCGACGCCTCGGTGTGGGTCGAGACCGACGACGAGGGGGCGCGCAAGACGCTGGTCACCGAGGTCGACGGCCAGCGCGCCTGCATCTTCCAGAACCGGCCCGGCTCCGCCCTCGGCGCCGGCTGCGCGCTGCACGCCCTGGCGCTGGAGGAGGGCCGCGAGCCGCTGGAGACCAAGCCCGACGTGTGCTGGCAGCTGCCGATCCGGCGCACCTTCCGCGAGGTCGAGCGCCAGGACGGCACCGAGGTCACCGAGGTCTCGATCGGCGAGTACGACCGCCGCGGCTGGGGCCCCGGCGGCCACGACCTCGACTGGTACTGCTCGGGCAACACCGAGGCCCACGTCGCCCCCGAGCCGGTCTACCTCACCCACGCCCCCGAGCTCACCGCCCTCATGGGCCCCGAGGCCTACGCCGAGCTCGCGCGCCACTGCGAGGCCCACGTGCGCTCGCGCAGCGCCCTCGCGCTGCACCCGGCCGACCCCCGGCCCTGACCTGCGCCCCGCCCCGCCCTGACCCGTCGCCCCGCCCCTCGCCGGGCCGGACCCGCGAGTAAAGAACTCTCGATGTCGAGAGAACCCGACCCCGGTGTCAAGCGCTGCGGGCGTGTTGTCCACAATTCCTGACATGCGCCTGGACCACCTCTCCTACGCCGCCGGACCCGACGGACTCGCGGGCACCGCCCAGCGCATCGGGCGCCTGCTCGGTCGCGAGTTCAGCGACGGCGGTGTGCACCCCCGCTTCGGCACCCGCAACATGACCCTGGCCCTGGCGGGGGGCACCTACCTCGAAATCGTCGAGGTGCTCGACCACCCCGCCTCCGACAAGGCCCCCTTCGGCCAGGCCGTCCGCGCCCGCTCCGCCCTCGGCGGCGGCTGGCTGGGCTGGGCCGTGGCCGTCGACGACATCAGCGTCGCCGAGCAGCGCCTGGGCCGCGAGGCCGCGCAGGGCAGCCGGCACCGCCCCGACGGCACCGAGCTGCGCTGGAAGCAGATCGGCCTCAACGGCCTCATCGCCGACCCGCAGCTGCCGTTCTTCCTGCAGTGGGAGGTGCCCGCCGAGCTGCACCCCAGCCAGGGCGCCGACGAGGGCTACGCGCTGGCCTGCCTGGAGATCGCCGGCGACCCGCAGCGCGTCAGCGAGTGGCTCGGCGAGACCGTCGAGGCGCCGCTCGAGGACGTCAAGGTGGAGTGGGTCGCCCCGCACGGCACCCCCGGCATCATCGCGGTGCAGCTGCAGACCCCGTCGGGTCTCGTCCGGCTCTGACGCCGGTCGGCGACGGCTCGTGAGCCGCCCCTCGCCCGGTGCGGTGCCGAGCCCCAACATCTGGCACCACACCGCCACCTACGAGCTCGAGAACACCGCGGTCGACCCCGAGCGGCGCATCGAGGCCGCGATGGCGTCCCTGCACGACTGGGCGGGGCAGCGCTTCCTCGACCTGGGCTGCGGCACCGGCTTCCACCTGCCCCGGTGGGCCGAGCGGGCCGGCAGCGTCGTGGGCGTCGAGCCCCACCCCGACCTGGTGGCGCTGGCGCGCCGGCGTACGTCGCGCCTGGCCGGCGTCGGCGTGCTCCAGGGCACCGCGCAGGACGTGCCGCTGCCCGATGCCTCGGTCGACGTCGTGCAGGCGCGGTGGGCCTACTTCTTCGGACCCGGCTGCGAGCCGGGACTGGCCGAGCTCGACCGCGTGGTGGCCCGCGGCGGCACGGCCTTCGTGGTCGACAACGACCCCACGCGCTCCACCTTCGGCGACTGGTTCCGCCGGGGCTACCCGCACCTCGACCCGCCCGCGGTCGTCGAGCGCTTCTGGTCGACCCGCGGCTGGACGCGGGTGCCGCTCGACGTGTGCTGGCGCTTCACCTCCCGCGCCGACCTCGAGGCGGTCACCCGTGTCGAGCTGCCGGGCCCGGTGGCCGACGCCGTGCTCGGCGAGCACGAGGGCCTCGAGGTCGACTACGCCGTCAACCTGTGGTGGAAGCGCTTCTAGCCGCAGCGGTCAGCTGGAGCCGCGCACGGCGAGGGTCGGGGTGAGCAGGACGCCGTCGCCGACGCGGGGCGGGTGGCCGAGCAGGCCCTCGAGGGCGGAGACGATCTCGATCGCCACCTGCTCCAGCGGCTGGCGCACCGAGGTGAGACCGGGGGTGACGACCTGGGCGACCTGGGAGTCGTCGAAGCCGACGACGGCGACGTCGCGGCCGGGGGTCAGCCCGCGCGCGGCCAGGGTCTGGAGCACGCCCATCGCCAGGGTGTCGGAGGCGCACACGAAGCCCGTGGGCGCGGCGTCGTCGAGCAGGGCCGCGCTGGCCTGCGCGCCGCTGGTCACGGTGTCGTCGACCCGGGCAGCGAGGCCGGCCGAGGACAGCCCCTGCGCGTGCAGGGCGCGACGCCAGCCCTCGCGCCGGTCCTCCCCGATCGGGGAGTCCTTGCGCCACCCGATCCACGCGACGCGCTGGTGGCCGCGCTCGAGCAGGTGGCGGGTGGCCAGCTCGCAGCCCGCGGCCCCGTCGACGTCGACCCAGGGGTGGTGGGCCTCCGGGGCGTCCCACGGCCGGCCGAAGGCCACGAAGGGCGCCCGCCGCGACCCGAGCCAGCCCGCCTGGGGGTTGCCCAGGTAGGTGTCGGTGACGACGAAGGCGTCGACCGCGGTGGAGCGCAGCAGGTCGTCGTAGCCCGACAGTGGGTCGTCGGCCTCCCCCGCGAAGAGCAGCACGTGGTAGCCGGCGTCGCGGGAGGTCTCGACCAGGGAGTGGACGAAGCGGTCCATGGTGGCGTTGGCCGTGCCCTCCTGGGCGGCGCTGATGCGCAGGCCGATCAGGTGGGAGGAGCGGGTGCGCAGGTTGCGGGCGGCCCGGTTGGGCAGGTAGCCCAGCTCGGCGATGGCCTGCTGCACGCGCAGCAGGGTGTCGGCGCGCAGCAGGTCGGGGTTGTTGACCGCGTTGGAGACCGTCTGGCGCGAGACGCCGGCCCGCTCGGCCACGTCGGCCAGCGTGGGCGGAGCGCCCGTGGGGACGGCAGGGCGACCGGGCCCGCGCGACGCGTTCCGCACCCCCACCGGCGTCTCCTGACAGCTCGCTCCGGCCGTCGGCGGCCGGTGCTCTTGATCGATCCAAGCAGAAGCATAACTTTGCCGCCGCGGCGCCGTCCCCCGTTCTCCGGGGTGAGGTCGCCGGCCCCGCCGCGCCGGGCGCGCGGGGCGGCGGGGCCCGGGCCGCGGGCGCTGTCGGTGGGGTCGCCTAGCGTGCGCCCCATGGCCAAGACCTCCACCCGCGCAGCCCGTCCCGGCTACCGCTGCACCGAGTGCGGCTGGGAGACCGGCAAGTGGGTCGGCCGCTGCGGCGAGTGCCAGGCGTGGGGCTCGGTGGCCGAGGCCTCGGCGCCGGTCCACCGCGCCGCCGCGGCGCCCGTCACGACCCCGGCCGTGCCGATCGGCGAGGTGTCGGTGGAGGAGTCCTCCTTCCGCACCAGCGGCGTGCCCGAGCTCGACCGGGTCCTCGGCGGGGGCCTCGTGCCCGGAGCCGCCATCCTGCTGGCCGGCGAGCCCGGCGTCGGCAAGTCCACGCTGCTGCTCGAGGTCGCCGCCCAGACCGCGCGCCTGCGCCACCGCACGCTCTACGTCACCGGCGAGGAGTCGGCCTCGCAGGTGCGGCTGCGCGCCGACCGCACCGGCGGGGTGCAGCCCGAGCTCTACCTCGCCGCCGAGACCGACCTGGGCGCGGTGCTGACCCACATCGAGGAGACCCGCCCGACGCTGCTGGTCGTCGACTCCGTGCAGACGATCGGCGCCTCCGGCGTCGACGGCGTGCCCGGCGGGGTCACCCAGGTCAAGGAGGTCGCCGCCGCGCTCATCCGGGTGGCGAAGACCCGCAACATCACCACCGTGCTGGTCGGCCACGTCACCAAGGACGGCTCCATCGCCGGCCCGCGGGTGCTCGAGCACCTCGTCGACGTGGTGCTGCACTTCGAGGGCGACCGCAACTCACGCTTCCGCATGGTGCGGGCCATGAAGAACCGCTTCGGCCCGGTCGACGAGGTCGGCTGCTTCGACCTCTCCGCCGACGGCATCACCGCGGTCACCGACCCCACTGGCCTCTTCGTCGAGCAGCACCACGGCCAGGTCGCCGGCACCTGCGTGGCCGTCACCCTGGAGGGGCGGCGCCCGCTGCTGGCCGAGGTGCAGGCCCTGGTGACCCCCTCCGCGCTGGAGCGTCCCCGGCGTACGACGTCGGGGCTCGACTCCTCGCGCGTGGCGATGGTGCTGGCCGTGCTCCAGCAGCACTGCGGCGTCAGGCTCCACGCCCACGACGTCTTCGCCTCCACCGTCGGCGGCGCCCGGCTCCACGAGCCGGCCAGCGACCTGGCCCTCGCGATCGCGCTGGTCTCGGCCAGCCACGGCGTCGCGCCGCCGACCGGGGTGGTGGCGATGGGCGAGATCGGCCTGGCCGGTGAGCTGCGCCGGGTGCGCGACCTGCCGCAGCGGGTGGCCGAGGCCGCCCGGCTGGGCTTCCGGGTGGCCGTCGTGCCCTCCGAGCCGGGCCAGGCCGCGCGGCGCTCGCCGGAGTCGTGGGTCGTCGACGGCATGAAGGTCCTCGACGTGCCCGACGTCGCCTCCGCCCTGCGGCTGCTGCGGCTGGTCGGGCGCGACGAGGTCCGCCCGCCGCGGGTGCCCCAGACCTGAGCCCGGGCCCGAGGCAGCGCCCGCGCGGGTCACAACGGCGTCACGACCACGCCATGACCGCGCAGGCGGGCGCACGGGCGCCTAGACTCCCCGTGGCGGCCGCCGGGGCCGCCGACCCGCACCCTGGAGGACCCCGTGGTCGCCGACCGCTCGGACGAGACCCTGCGCCTGCGCGCGACCCTGGCCTCGATCGCTCCCGGCACCTCCCTGCGCGACGGTCTGGAGCGGATCCTGCGCGGGCGCACCGGCGCGCTGATCGTGCTCGGCCACGACAAGACCGTGGAGTCCATCGCCACGGGCGGCTTCACCCTCGACGTGCCCTTCACCGCCACCGGCCTGCGTGAGCTGGCCAAGATGGACGGCGCGATCATCGTCGACAAGGACAACACGCGCATCATCCGCGCGGCCGTCCACCTCATGCCCGACCACACGATCCCCTCGGAGGAGACCGGCACGCGTCACCGCACCGCCGACCGGGTGGCCAAGCAGACCGGCTACCCCGTGATCTCGGTGTCGCAGTCGATGCAGATCATCGCCGCCTACGTCGGCGAGACCCGCCACGTGCTGGAGGACTCCGGCCAGATCCTCTCCCGGGCCAACCAGGCGCTGGCCACGCTGGAGCGCTACAAGCTGCGTCTCGACGAGGTGTCGAGCACCCTGTCGGCGCTCGAGGTCGAGGACCTCGTGACGGTGCGCGACGTGGCCGTCGTGGCCCAGCGCCTGGAGATGGTCATCCGCATCGCCCGCGAGATCGAGGACTACGTGCTCGAGCTCGGCACCGACGGCCGCCTGCTCTCGCTGCAGCTGGAGGAGCTGGTCACCGGGGTCGACGCCGAGCGCGAGCTGGTCGTGCGCGACTACCTGCCCGCCGGGCGGCGCAGCAAGAGCCCCGAGGAGCTGCTCGGGCGTCTCGAGGCGCTGAGCCCCACGGAGCTGGTCGACCCGGCCGCCACCGCCCGGGTGCTCGGGCTGGGCAACGGCGAGCACCTCGACGGTGCCGTGGCGCCGCGGGGCTACCGGCTGCTGGCCAAGGTGCCGCGCCTGCCGGGATCGGTGGTGGACCGGCTCGTCGACCACTTCGGCACCCTGCAGAAGCTGCTCTCGGCCGGCATCGACGACCTCCAGGCCGTCGAGGGCGTGGGCGAGCTGCGCGCCCGCAGCGTGAGGGAGGGACTCTCGCGCCTGGCGGAGTCGACCATCCTCGAGCGCTACGTCTGAGGACGACCGCCCTCGCGGGCCTCGTCCTGCGCCTCCTGCTCGGCCTCCTGCACCGGCGAGAGCAGCCGGAACTGCACGTCGGCGGGTTCGCCGCCGATCGCGGCCGCGGCGACGTGGTACCACCCCGGCAGCGCCCAGTCGGCCGCGCGGGTGCACTCGGCGTCGGAGCGGCGCCCCGACCACACGACCTCCACCGTGGTGGCCTCGGCGCTGCGCACCACGACGTCCTGCGGCACGACGGCCCGGCGGCACTCGCGCGTCGTCCAGATCTCGTCGTCGCCCGAGGTGATCTTGAGGGTCAGCTCGCGCGCGGAGGTCGTCCAGGTGCACGCCTCGGAGTCCAGGGAGCGCACGGCCACGTCGATGCCCACCTCGCCGCCGGCCACGGCCGAGGTCACGCTCGGCACCACCTCGAGCTCGCCGTCGTCGCACGGCCCGTCGGGCTGCGCCGGCACCGGCTCGGGGGTGCGGGTGGCGCGCGGCCGGTCGGGGCGCCGGGTGGGCTCGGCGGTGGGGCCCACGCTGGCGCCCGCGGTGGGGGCGTCGGTGGCGGCGGTCGAGGGGCTGGCCTCGGGCGCCGCGGTCGGCGCCGGGTCGGCGGCCGTCTGCACGGCCTGCGGGGTCTCGTCGCCGCCGCTGAGGGCGCCGACGATCCGCACCAGGGCCACGAGGAGGAGCACGAGCAGCAGGAGCACGATGCCGCGGCGCACCCAGTACACGCGCGCCGGCAGCGGTCCGCGGGTCAGCGACGTCATGGCCGTCACCGTAGCCAGCCCGGCCCGTCCGGTCGGGGTGCCACACCGGGGTCGCGCCGGCCCGGGTGAGAATGGCGGCGATGAGCAGCCTGCACGCCCCCCTGCTGGAGTGGTACGACGAGCACGCCCGCGACCTGCCGTGGCGTCGGCCCGAGGCGTCGGCGTGGTCGGTGATGGTCTCGGAGCTGATGCTCCAGCAGACCCCGGTGGCCCGGGTGCTGCCCGTGCACGCCGCGTGGATGGAGCGCTGGCCGACGCCGGGCGACCTCGCCGCCGAGCCCACGGGCGAGGCCGTGCGCGCCTGGGGCCGCCTGGGCTACCCGCGACGCGCCCTGCGCCTGCACGCCGCGGCCACCGCCATCGTCGCCGAGCACGGCGGCGAGGTGCCCCGCGACCACGCCGTCCTGCTCACGCTGCCCGGGGTCGGCGAGTACACCGCCGCCGCCATCGCGTCCTTCGCCTTCGGCCAGCGCCACGTCGTGCTCGACACCAACGTGCGTCGCGTGCTGGCGCGGGTGCTCGGCGGCGACGAGCTGCCGCCGGCCGGTCTCACCCGCGCCGAGCGGGAGCGGGCCGCCTCGGTGGTGCCCGACGACGAGGCCACGGCGGCGACGTGGGCGGTGGCGGTGATGGAGCTCGGGGCACTCGTGTGCACCGCGCGCCAGCCCGGCTGCGCGGCCTGCCCGCTCGCGGCGCAGTGCGCCTGGCT
>NZ_CAKASO010000027.1:0-57829 GCF_916862475.1 Nocardioides sp. Leaf374 | reverse complement strand
CCGCGCTGCTGGTCTACCGTCCGTCGCGCGCCGACTCCTCGGCGGCGGCCCGCTCGCGCGCAGCGGTCGCGGCGACCTCCTGGGCCTCCCGCAGGGCGACGGCGAGCTCCTCGGCCGCGACCGCCGCTGCTCGGGCGGACTCCTCGGCCCGGGCGCGGGCGGTGGCGGCCTGCTCGGCGGACTTCTCGGCGTCACGCCGGGCGCGGGAGTGGTCGGCGGCGGCGCGGTCGGCGGCCTCGCGGGCCGCCCAGGCGTCGGCGGCGGCGCGTGCGTGGTCCTCGGCGCTGCGCTCGGCCTCGGTCAGGGCCCGGGAGGCGGCGCCGGCGTGCTCTTCGGCGACGAGACGCTCCGCGGCCTGCTCGGCTGCGGCCAGCTCCGCGGAGTTGCGCAGCGACGCGGCGCGCTCAGCCGCGGCGGTGAGCTCGACGATGCGCGCCTGCAGCTCCTCGAGGCTCAGCGGCGGCAGCGGCGATCCCTCGGCCCGGTCACGGCGGCGCCAGAACCGGCCCGAGGTCTCCTCGGGCGGGAGGGGGGCGTCACCGGTGGGAGTCATGAGGACTCGCACCCTACTGAAGTCGGCGCCCTCCAGCAGACGCCGCTGCGGCCTCGACCGCACCGGCGGGCCCGGAGCCGGCTCAGTCCTCGTCGTCGGAGCGGTCGGTGGGGGATGCGCCACCCGTCGGTGGTGGCGGGGCCCGTCGGACGTCGTCCTGCGGGGGCGCAGCAGAGGAGGGCGGCAGACCCAGCGCCTCGGCCAGGTGGGCGCTCTCCTCGGCGTCGAGACCGGGATCCCCATCAGATGCCGAGGTGGCGGCGACGGGATGGTCGCGGGGCTGGTCGGCGAGACGTGTCAGGTCCTCGGCGGCTGCATGACCGTGCTCAGAGGCCGAGTGAGCGGGGCGCTGCGTCACCGTGCGGGCCATGGCCTCGTCGAGGAGCGGACCCAGCGCGAGACGAGCCTGGGCGGCATCACCCTCGAGGGCCGCCGACCATCGGCTCAGCAGCGACTCCGCGAATCTCTCCGGTGACTGGCCCAGGGTCGCGGCGTCCCGTTCGATCGCCCGCGCCGCGTCCCCGGGCGAGACCCCCGTCAGGCCGCACACCACCCCGACCGCTTGCTGCACCACTACCGAGTCGTGGTCCGGGGGCACCGTTGACTCCTCTCGCCCGAGGACGCGGAGCCGGACCGGCGCACGCCCTCCGGTCCACGATGTCAGCCGCGGCGGCCCGCGCTCTTCACCCCGTACGGCGGAGCCGCGCCGGCCCGCTCTCGGCCCCGGGGCCGCCCCGCCCTGAGCGCACGGGGTCAGTAGACGAGCGCCTGGACGCCCTCGGCGAGGACCTCCTCGGTGAACACCGCGGCGCCGGCCACGCGCACCCCGGGGAGCACGTCGGCCTCGGTGATGCCGCGTCGCGTGGCGCACTGCGAGCACACGGTCACCCGGCCGAGCTCGCGCACGGTGTCGAGCATGTCGGCGACGGGGGTGGCGTGGGGGAGCCCGAGGTCGGGCCCGCGACCGGCCACGGCGTAGGACGCGGCGTCGCCGGTGAGCCAGAGCGAGACGTCGGCGCCCATGGCCACGGCGGCCGCGGCCACGGTGAAGGCCTGGTTGGCGCGCTCGGGGTCGCCCTGCGCGCAGGTGACCTTGACGACGAGGGAGCGGGGCATGGCCCCACGGTAGAGGGCGCGCAGGGAGGTGGCCCGGGCTGGACGCCCGGCCCTGCTCGGGCGTCACTCCGCCGTGCACACCGGCACCGGGGGAGCGGCGCGCGGTCGCCGTGGGGGCCCGGCGTCAGCCAGCGCGGCACCACCACGGAGCAGGTGTTCGGCCGTCGGTGGGCGGGAGGGCGCGCCGCTAGAGTGACCCGGTGGTCTTCCAGCTCCCTGACAACCTTCACCCCCACTGCGGCCCGCTGGCCTGGATGCTCGGCACGTGGCGCGGCAGCGGCAAGGGCGACTACCCGACGATCGAGCCCTACGACTACCAGCAGGAGCTGATCTTCCAGCAGGACGGTCGCCCCTTCATCCACTACTTCGCGCGCTCGTGGATCGTCGACGAGCAGGGCGAGAAGGTCCGCGACGCCGCCCAGGAGACCGGCTTCCTGCGCTGCCCCGAGGCCGGCAAGGTGGAGCTGCTGCTCACGCACAACACCGGCTTCGTGGAGATCTGGTACGGCGAGGCCGCCGACGGCAAGCTCGAGCTCGCCACCGACGCGGTCGCGCGCACCGAGACCGCCAAGGAGGTCACCGCCGGCCACCGTCTCTACGGCAACGTCGAGGGCGACCTGCTCTACGCCTACGACATGGCCGCGGTCGGCCAGGCGCTCCAGCCGCACCTGTGGGCGCGCCTGCAGAGGGTCTGACCCGCCGATGGCCGACCACGAGCACGACCACGCGGCCGCCTCCGGCGGGGCCCGGCCCCCGGGCGACCTGCGCAGCCGGCTGCGCGGCAGCGGCTACCGGCTGACCCCGCAGCGCGAGCTCATCCTCGCAGCGGTCGAGCGGCTCGGCCACGCCACGCCCGACGAGGTGCTGGCCGAGGTGCGGCGCCACTCCACCGCGGTCAACGTCTCGACGGTCTACCGCACGCTCGAGGTGCTCGAGGAGCTCGGCCTGGTCCGTCACGCCCACCTGGCCGACAGGGCCCCGACGTACCACTCCGTGACCGACCACGAGCACTTCCACCTGGTCTGCCGGAATTGCGAGCGGGTGACCTCCGTTGATGCTGACGTGGCCGCCGATCTGGTCGGACGCCTGGCCGCCGAGCAGCAGTTCGTGGTCGACATCGGGCACCTGACGGTCTTCGGCCACTGCCAGGACTGCTCGGCCAACCGTGAGGACACCCCGTGAGCGACTCCCGCCCGACGCCCAGCCCGCTGCTCTCCCTGCCCGGCGCGGTCGCCGGTGACGGTGTGGACGCCCCGGTGGCGGCGCACTACGGCTCCTTCAACACCGAGCAGCGCGCGCTCGAGGCCGGCAACGGCTTCGTCGACCTCTCCCACCGCGACGTCGTGCGCCTGGAGGGCCCCGACCGGCTCACCTGGCTGCACAGCCTCACCAGCCAGTACTTCACCGGCCTCGCCCCCGGTGTCTGGACCTCCGCCCTGATCCTCAGCCCGCAGGGCCACGTCGAGCACGCCTTCACCGGCGTCGACGACGGTGAGGCCTTCGTCGCCCACACCGAGCCGGGCGCCGCCGGGGCGCTGCTGGGCTTCCTGGAGCGGATGAAGTTCATGACCCGCGTCGAGCTCACCGAGGTCACCGCCGACCTCGCGGTGACCTGGCGGGCCAGCACCCAGGGTTACGACCTCGTGCCCCGCGACCAGCTCCACGCGTACGCCGCCGCCGCCGGCCCGGCCGCGGGCCTGTGGGCCTTCGAGGCGCTGCGCATCGCCCGCGGCGAGCCGCGCCACGGTCTCGACACCGACGCGCGCACCATCCCCAACGAGGCCGGCTGGGTCGGCCCCGCGGTGCACCTCGACAAGGGCTGCTACCGCGGCCAGGAGACCGTCGCCCGCGTGCACACCCTGGGCCGTCCGCCGCGGCGTCTCACCCTGCTCCACCTCGACGGCACCGAGAACCGGCTGCCCACCCGCGGCGCCGAGCTGCGCCACGGCGAGAAGGTCGTCGGCTTCGTCGGCACCTCCGCACGCCACCACGAGCTCGGCCCCATCGCCCTGGCCATGGTCAAGCGCAACGTGCCCCTCGACGCGACCCTCGACGTCGAGGGCATGCCCGCCGCCCAGGAGGTCGTCGTCGACCCCGAGGTCGGCCTGCACGTGCGGCCGCTGCGCTGAGGCGGAGCCGAGGCGCTCCCGGGCTCGTCAGTCCCGGCGGTACTGCACGTGGGTGTCCGGCGCAGCGTGCCCGAACCCCAGCCGCGAGTACGTCGCGACCGCGGCCTCGTTGTCGGACTCGACGTAGAGCAGCACCTCGCCGACCCCGAGCCCGGCCAGGTGGTGCAGCCCCGCCAGCGTGACCACCCGGCCCAGGCCCTGGCCCTGGGCCACCGGGTCGACGCCGACGACGTAGACCTCACCGAGGTCGGGGGAGTGCTGCTTGGTCCAGTGGAAGCCGACCAGCGAGCCGTTGCGCTCCGCCACGACGAGGCCCGCGGGGTCGAACCACGCCTCCGCCATCCGCTCGGCCAGCTCGGCCCGGTCCATCGCCCCCTGCTCGGGGTGGTGGGCGAAGGCCGCGGCGTTGACGCGCACGACCTCGTCGGCGTCGGCGTCGACGTAGGAGCGCACCGTGACGCCGTCGGGCACGACGAGACCGGGCAGCGGCTCAGCCATGGCCCGCCGCATCACCCACAGGTCACGCACCCGCTCGAACCCGTGCGCCGCGGCCAGCGCCGCCGCCGCGGGGTGGTTGCCGTGCGACCACGCCAGCAGCTCGCCCTCGCCGGCCTCGGCCAGCTCCGCCGACACCAGCCCCGACGCGACGCCGGCGCCCCGCGCGGGCGGGTCCACCACGACGGTGAGCTCGCGCCCGACCACCAGCGCGAAGCCACCGTCGACCACCCGGTACCGGGCGCGCTCGGGGTGGCGCCGCAGCGTGCGCCAGGTGGCCTCGTCGAGCGGTGCCGCCCCGTCGTGCGCCTCGGCCGCCGCAGCGATCCGCTCGATCTCCTCCATCACGTCCACGCCGGCCACCCTAGGTGGCGTCGGGCGTCCACCCCGCAGGGTGGCGCGGGCCCGGGGCGCGGGCGAGGACGGTGGAGGGATGAGCCCCCATCCCGAGACGAGCGCCGAGCCCGCAGCCCTGACGCGTGCGCGCGAGCACCGCGACCCCGACGACGACGGCAAGCCCGACTCGCCGACCGACCTCACCAGGCGCTCCTGGCTCTACGTCGCGCGCAAGACGATGCGCGAGTTCTCCAAGGACCAGTGCACCGACGTCGCGGCGTCGCTGACCTACTACGCCGTCCTCGCCCTCTTCCCGGCGATGATCGCGCTGCTGTCGCTGGTCAGCCTGGTGGGGCGCGGCCCGGAGACGGTCGACACGCTGCTGCAGATCCTGCGCGACGTCGGCGCCGGGTCGGCCGCCGACACGGTCGAGCCCACGTTGCTGGAGCTGGCCGCGGCGCCCGGGGCCGGCCTCGCGCTGGTCATCGGTCTCGCCACCGCCCTGTGGTCCGCGAGCGGCTACGTCGGCTCCTTCGGTCGTGCGATGAACCGCATCCACGAGACCGGCGAGGGTCGCCCGTTCTACGTCTTGCGCCCCGTGATGCTGGCGCTGACCGCCGTGCTGGTGGTGCTCGTGGCCCTGGTGGCCGTGGGGCTCGTGGTCACGGGTCCCGCCGCGCAGGCCGTCGGCGACGCGATCGGTCTCGGTGACACCGCGGTGCTGGTGTGGAGCATCGCCAAGTGGCCGGTCATGCTCGCCGTGGTCGTGCTGATCGTGGCGCTGCTCTACTACGTGACGCCCAACATCAAGCAGCCGAAGTTCCGCTGGGTCTCGATGGGTGCCGTCCTGGCCATCCTCACCTGGGTGCTCGTCTCGGCGGCGTTCGGCTTCTACGTCGCCCACTTCTCCAGCTACAACAAGACCTACGGCTCGCTGGCCGGCGTCATCGTGTTCCTGCTGTGGCTGTGGCTGACCAACCTCGCGCTCCTCTTCGGCGCCGAGCTCGACTCCGAGCTCGAGCGGGGCCGCGAGCTGCAGGCGGGACTGCCCGCCGAGGAGGAGCTCCAGCTGCCTCCGCGCATGACCAAGGGCCTGGAGAAGGCCGAGGAGAAGCGCCGCGAGGACGTCGAGAGGGGCCGCCGGCTGCGCACGTCGCGGGGCGAGGACGGCTGACACGAGCGAGGGCCCGGGCGGACGCGCCCGGGCCCTCCTCCCACTCACCCCTGCGGGGTGCTCACGCCTCGAGCGCGGCGGTCTCCTGCGGAGCAGCGGAGCCGACCTCGATCTTGCGCGGCTTGGCCTTCTCGGCCACCGGCACGACCAGGCGCAGCACGCCGTCGTCGTAGGTCGCCTCGATGCGCTCGAGGTCGAGGTTGTCGCCCAGCACGAGCTGGCGGCTGAAGCTGCCGGTCGTGCGCTCCGAGGCGAGGCGCTCCCAGTCGCCGTTACGTCGCACGCGCTCGGCGCGCACGGTCAGGACGTTGCGCTCGACGTCGAGGTCGATGCTGTCGCGCGCCACGCCCGGCAGGTCGAACTCGATGACGAAGCGGTCACCCTCGCGCCAGGCGTCCATCGGCATGGCGGCCGGGCGGTTGGTGGTGCCCAGCAGCTGCTGGGTCAGGCGGTCGAAGTCGCGGAACGGGTCGGTAGTGCGCAGCAGCATGGCGTGTCCTCCTGGTCGTCTCTGGTGGTTGATCCGGTGGTGACGGTCTGCGTGAGCCCGTCATGTGTATCAGCGGTTATAGGTTTGTTGTACCGCAGAGATGACGTACGTTCAAGCACGGAGGTGGACCGTGTCGACACAGCAGCGCACCACGCAGCACAGCACGACCCAGGAGGGCGTCTTCGCCATCTCGGTGGCCGCCCGGATGGTGCGCATGGAGGTGCAGAACCTGCGCGTCTACGAGCGCCGCGGACTGCTGACGCCCGAGCGCACCGACGGCGGCAACCGCCTCTACTCCGAGGGCGACATCGCCACCCTGCACCGCATCCGAGAGCTGCTGGCCCAGGGGCTCAACCTCGCCGGCATCGCCCGGGTCCTCGCCCTCGAGCACGAGGTCGCCGCCCTGCGCCGCCGGCTCCGCACGGCGGAGGGCGGCTGACGGAGCGAGCGGCCCCGGTCAGGCGTCGACCGACCGCCCGGTGCGCGCGTCGGCGTCGACGGCGCCCTTCTCCTTGGTCGGCAGCACGAAGCGGTAGCCGACGTTGCGCACGGTGCCGATGAGGGTCTCGTTCTCGGGGCCGAGCTTGGCGCGCAGCCGTCGCACGTGCACGTCGACGGTGCGGGTGCCGCCGAAGTAGTCGTAGCCCCAGACCTCCTGCAGCAGCTGCTGGCGGCTGAAGACCCGGCCCGGGTGCTGGGCGAGGAACTTGAGCAGCTCGAACTCCTTGAACGTGAGGTCGAGCGACCGGCCGCCGATCTTGGCGGTGTAGGTGGCGTCGTCCACGACGACCTCGCCGGAGCGGATGACGTGGGCGTCGGGGTCGGCGGCCTCGCGACGGGCGTTGAGCCGGCCGATGGCCAGCTTGATCCGCGCCTCCAGTTCGGCGGGCCCACAGGTGTGCAGCACGACGTCGTCCATGCCCCAGTCGTGGTTGACCACGGCCAGGCCGCCCTCGGTCACCACGAGCAGCACGGGCACGTCGGTGCCGGTGGTGCGGATGAGCCGGCACAGGTCGCGGGCGTGGGCGAGGTCCTGTCGTCCGTCGACCAGGAGGAGGTCGGAGTCGGGGGCCTCGAGCAGTGCGCTCCCCTCGGAGGGCAGGATCTTGACCTGGTGTCCCAGCAGCGAGAGCCCGGGCAGCACCTCGGCGGACGGCTGCAGGGCACTGGTCAGCAGTAGAAGGGTGCTCACGGTGGTCTCCTCCCAGAGGATGGGGCAGGCGACCGAAACGCAACGCTGGGCTCCGGCGAGGTGCTACGCAGGTCACACTAGGAAACTCCGGGGACACATTGGAAGGTTCCAAAGTGAATGAGACCGAAATCATCCACGTTCGTTACTGGGCCGGCGCCAAGGCGGCGGCCGGCGTCGGCGGCGACCGGATCGACGTGAGCGGCCCGATCTCGCTCGCCGAGGTCGTACGCCGGGCGACCGCGCTCCACCCGGGCACCAACCTGCCCGCGGTGCTGGCGGTGTGCTCCACGCTGGTCGGCGAGCAGCCGGTCGGCAGTCGCGACCCCGACACCGTCCTCGTGGAGCCGGGCGGCTCGGTGGAGTTCCTGCCGCCCTTCGCGGGCGGCTAGGCGCGGCGACCGGGACGGCGGCCGGGACGGCGGCCGGGACAGCGACCGGGACAGTGACCGGAACAACGGCCGGCACCGTGCGGTTGACCACCCGTGTCTTCCGGAATCGTCATCGCCCTGGCCGCGGTCGTCGTCGCCCTCGCCCTCGGTCTCCACCGTCTGCGCACCGACGGTCGCTTCTCCTCGTCGCGCGCCGAGACGGCGGCCGCGCAGCCGTCCGCTGCCGACGCACCGCCGACGGACGGGCAGCGCGCGGCGGCGCAGGTCGCCGGCGCTCCGGCGACCTGGGAGGCGGTCCTCGAGGCCGTCCCCTCCGCCCGGCTCGGCCGGCAGGCGACCCTGCTGCAGTTCTCCAGCGCCTTCTGTGCGCCCTGCCGGGCCACGAAGCGCACCCTGAGCGAGGTCGCCGACGTCGTGCCCGGCGTGGTGCACCTCGAGGTCGACGCCGAGCACCACCTCGACCTGGTCCGGCGCCTTGAAGTCCTCCGCACCCCGACCACCCTCGTCCTCGACGCCGCCGGCGTGGAGATCGCCCGTGCCGCGGGCGCCCCACGCAAGGAGCAGGTGCTGCAGGCGCTCGGCCGGGCGTGAGCGTCCGAGCCGATGTCCGCCATGCGGACCGTCGTCTCACGAGGCGAGATGTCGTGTCGTCGGTGAGCGACGGGTCGCCGTACCCTGGACGCATGTCCTCGACCTGGCTGACGAAGCGGCGCGCAGTGGACCACTGCCGCGTGCGCTCCTCGCTGTGTCGCATGCCCTGACCGAGCTGCCGCGTCTCGACTCGTAAGTCGACTGATCCAGTGCAGTAATCTCGGTGCGGTCGTCCCTCGACCCGCCAGCGGGGCGCTCCAGCGCCGCCGCCCTCGTCCGAGCAGGAGAGACATGTCCACCACCAGCACCCGCCCGTCCGCCCCGACCGGCGCCGGCATCGACCCCCGCGGGCCGCAGTTCACCGCCGCGCTCACCGCGGTCGTCCTCCTGGTCGTGCTGGTGCTGCCGCCGACCCCGGCAGCCGTGCTCACGGCGGTGCAGGCCGCGCTCTTCGCCCTCGGAGCGGCGCTCGGCGTGCAGCACACGCCCCACGCCTGGCTGTTCCGCACCGTCGTGCGCCCGCGGCTCTCGCCGCCCGACGACCTCGAGGACCCGGCCCCGCCGCGCTTCGCGCAGACGGTGGGTCTCGCCTTCACCCTGGTCGCCCTGGTCGGCTACCTGACCGGCGTCGTGCTGCTCGCGCAGGTCGCGATCGGCCTCGCGCTCGTCGCCGCCCTGCTCAACGCCGTCTTCCGGTTCTGCCTGGGCTGCGAGATGTACCTCCTGATCAAGCGCGCCACCGCCTGAGCGCCGTCCCTCCGACGAAGCACACACCAGACCCCCGCGCCGCAGGGCGCAACAGAAAGGTAATGACATGAGCCGCGAGAACTCCCTCGTCTCGACCCAGTGGGTCGAGGACCACCTCGACGACCCGAAGGTCGTCGTCATCGAGGTCGACGAGGACACCACGTCCTACGACAAGGGCCACATCAAGGGCGCCATCAAGCTCGACTGGACCACCGACCTCCAGGACCAGGTGCGCCGCGACTTCGTCGCCAAGGACCAGTTCTCGGCGCTGCTCTCCGAGCGCGGCGTCTCCAACGACGACACGGTGATCCTCTACGGCGGCAACAACAACTGGTTCGCGGCCTACGCCTACTGGTACTTCAAGCTCTACGGCCACGACGACGTCAAGCTCATGGACGGCGGTCGCAAGAAGTGGGAGCTCGACTCCCGTGAGCTCACCGACGAGCTGCCCACCCGCGACAAGGCCAGCTACACCGCCTCGGAGCAGGACCGCTCCATCCGCGCCTTCCGCGACGACACCGTGGCCGCCATCGGCGCGCAGAACCTCGTCGACGTGCGCAGCCCCGACGAGTACGCCGGGCGCCTCCTCGCCCCGGCCCACCTCCCGCAGGAGCAGGCCCAGCGCGCCGGCCACGTGCCGACCTCGATCAACGTGCCGTGGAGCAAGAACTGCAACGACGACGGCACCTTCAAGTCCGACGAGGACCTCAAGGCCCTCTACGCCGAGGCCGGCATCGACGACTCCAAGGACACCATCGCCCTGTGCCGCATCGGTGAGCGCTCCTCGCTGACCTGGTTCGTGCTCAAGGAGCTCCTCGGCCACCAGAACGTCAAGAACTACGACGGCTCCTGGACCGAGTACGGCTCGCTCGTCGGCGTGCCCGTCGCCCTCGGCGACGAGCCCGGCCAGGCCGACGGGCAGGGCGCCTGATGTGCGGCGCGACCGAGGGCGGTCTGTCCCTCGACGGCGTCAACGTCGCCAAGGAGGCCATCGTGCAGGGCCAGGTCGTGCGTGACGGCGAGCCCGTCGGCAACGCCTACGTGCGCCTGCTCGACCGCACCGGCGAGTTCACCGCCGAGGTCCCGACCTCGGCCACCGGTCACTTCCGGTTCTTCGCCGGCGAGGGGGAGTGGACCCTGCGCACCCTCGCCCCCAAGGCCGAGCCCGTCGACAAGAGGGTGCACGCCGCCGTCGGCAGCGTCGCCGAGGTCGTCGTCGCGATCTGAGCACGACCCGCGGGCACGACCCGCCGGCACGCACGAAGGCCCCCGACCTCGTGGTCGGGGGCCTTCGTCGTGCCGGGCGTGGATCAGCCGGCGTTGTTGATCATGCCGGCGCCGACGGTGATGCCGGTGGCCTCGTCGATGAGGATGAACGAGCCGGTGGTGCGGTTCTTCGAGTACGGGTCGCACAGCAGCGGCACCGTGGTGCGCAGGGTGACGCGACCGATCTCGTTGACCCCGAGCTCCTTGGTCTCCTGGTCGCGGTGCAGCGAGTTGACGTCCAGGCGGTACTGGATGTCCTTGACCAGGGCACGGGCGTTGCGGGTGGTGTGCTTGATGGCCAGCTTCTGGCGCGGCTTGAGCGGCGCCGTGGTCATCCAGCAGACCATCGCGTCGATGTCCTGGCTGGGCTGCGGGGCGTTCTTGACCCGGGCGATCATGTCGCCGCGCGAGACGTCGACGTCGTCCTCGAGGCGCACGGTCACCGACATGGGCGGGAACGCCTCGGTGACCTCCTGGTCGAAGAGGTCGATGCCGGCGATCTTCGAGGTCATGCCGCTGGGCAGCACGACCACCTCGTCGCCCGGCTTGAGGACGCCGCCGGCGACCTGGCCGCCGTAGCCGCGGTAGTCGTGGTGCTCGTCTGACTTCGGACGCACGACGTACTGCACGGGGAAGCGCGCGTCGATGAGGTCGCGGTCGGAGGCGACGTGCACGTGCTCGAGGTGGTGCATGAGGGTCGGCCCGGAGTACCAGCCCATGTTCTCGGAGCGGTTGACGACGTTGTCCCCGGCCAGGGCCGAGATCGGGATGACCTCGAGGTCGGGGATGTTGAGCTTCGTCGCGAACTGGGTGAACTCGGCGTGGATCTTCTCGTAGACCTCCTGGGAGTAGTCGACGAGGTCCATCTTGTTCACGGCGAGCACGAGGTGGGGCACCCGCAGCAGCGACAGGATCACCGCGTGGCGGCGCGACTGCTCGGTGAGGCCCTGACGGGCGTCGACGAGCACCAGACCGAGGTCGGCGGTGGAGGCGCCGGTGACCATGTTGCGGGTGTACTGCACGTGGCCCGGGGTGTCGGCGATGATGAACTTGCGGTTGGGCGTCGCGAAGTAGCGGTAGGCCACGTCGATGGTGATGCCCTGCTCGCGCTCGGAGCGCAGACCGTCGGTCAGCAGGGCCAGGTCGGTGTAGTCGTAGCCCTTGGACTGGCTGGTGGCCTCGACGGCCTCCATCTGGTCCTCGAAGATCGACTTGGAGTCGAGCAGCAGGCGGCCGATGAGGGTCGACTTGCCGTCGTCGACCGATCCGGCGGTCGCGAACCGCAGGAGGTCCATGTTGGTGGTGATGGTCTCGGTGGTCTCGGTGTCGCTGGCGGCCATCAGAAGTAGCCCTCCTTCTTGCGGTCTTCCATGGCGGCCTCGGAGAAGCGGTCGTCGCCGCGGGTGGCGCCGCGCTCGGTGACCCGGGCGACCGCCACCTCCTCGATGATCTTCTCGATGGTGTCGGCGTCCGACTCCACGCAGCCGGTCTGGCTGAGGTCGCCCACGGTGCGGAAGCGGACGGTGCGCTCGGTGACGGTCTCGCCCGCGCGCAGCGGGTTGAGGTCGTTCTCGCTGAGCAGCATGCCGTCGCGCTCGAAGACGCGGCGCTGGTGGGAGTAGTAGATCGAGGGGATCTCGATGCCCTCGCGACCGATGTAGTCCCAGATGTCCAGCTCGGTCCAGTTGGAGATCGGGAAGATGCGCATGTGCTCGCCCTCGTGCAGGCGCCCGTTGTAGAGGCTCCACAGCTCGGGGCGCTGCATCTTCGGGTCCCACTGGCCGAACTCGTCGCGGTGGGAGTAGACGCGCTCCTTGGCGCGGGCCTTCTCCTCGTCGCGGCGACCGCCACCGAAGGCGGCCGTGAACTGGCCCTCCTCCAGCGCGTTCAGCAGCGTGCCGATCTGCAGGCGGTTGCGGCTGGTCTTGCCGTCGTCGACGACGATGCCGTCGGCGATGGCCTGGTCGACCGAGGCCACGATCAGGCGCAGGCCCAGGCGCTCGGCCCAGGAGTCGCGGGTGGCGAGCACCTCGGGGAAGTCGAGACCGGTGTCGACCTGCAGCACCGGGAAGGGGATCTTCGCGGGGTAGAAGGCCTTCTCGGCGAGGCGGAGCATCACGATGGAGTCCTTGCCGCCCGAGAACATCAGGACGGGCTTCTCGAACTCCGCAGCGACCTCACGGAAGATGTGGATCGACTCCGCTTCCAGCTGGTCGAGCTGGCTCAGCCGGTAGTCGGCGTGCGTTTCGGGCATGCGAAAGGGGACCTCTCCTCGGGACAGCAGCCCTCATCGTAGACCCGGCGCGGCCCGGGGCATGAAACGTCCACGTTGTCGCGCGTCATAGGGCACAAAGCGGGCCGGACGGACGGCCCGGTGCGCACCGGCGTGCCGGGCGGTCGCGGGGGCGGCGGGGGCGGTCGGCGGTCCGGGCCCCCGCTAGCGTTGCGTCACCATCGTCGGACGCAGGGGTTCCATGAAGCGCGCTCTCATCACCGGTATCACCGGACAGGACGGCTCGTACCTGGCCGAGCTGCTGCTCGGCAAGGGTTACGAGGTGCACGGCCTCCTCCGGCGGTCCTCGACCTTCAACACCTCGCGGATCGACCACCTCTACCAGGACGTCCACGACCCCGATGCGCGACTGCTGCTCCACCACGGCGACATCACCGACGCCGGACGGCTGATCCAGCTCGTCGAGCGCGTGCAGCCCGACGAGGTCTACAACCTGGCGGCGCAGTCGCACGTCAGGGTCAGCTTCGACGAGCCGGCCCACACCACCGACGTCACCGGTGTGGGGGCCGTGCGGCTGCTCGAGGCGGTGCGGGCCAGCGGCGTGCCGGCGCGGTTCTACCAGGCGTCGAGCTCGGAGATGTTCGGCGCGGTGAACCCGCCGCAGAGCGAGGACACCGCGCTGCACCCGCGCTCGCCCTACGGCGTCTCGAAGGTCTTCGCGCACTGGATGACCCGCAACTACCGCGACGGCTACGGGATGTTCGCGGTCAGCGGCATCCTCTTCAACCACGAGTCCCCCCGGCGCGGGGAGACCTTCCTGACCCGCAAGGTGACGCGCGCGGTGGCGGCGATCAAGACCGGCCGGGCCGACCACGTCTACCTCGGCAACCTCGACGCGGTCCGCGACTGGGGCTACGCCCCGGAGTACGTCGAGGGCATGTGGCGGATGATGCAGGCCGACGAGCCGCAGGACTACGTCCTCGCGACCGGCCGTGACTTCAGCGTGCGCGACTTCGTCGCGGCGGCCTTCGACCACGTCGGTCTGGACTGGGAGCGCCACGTCCGCTTCGACGAGCGCTACCTGCGGCCCACCGAGGTGGACGCGCTGCTGGGCGATCCTGGCAGGGCCGAGGCCGAGTTGGGCTGGAAGGCCACCGTGCACGTGCCGGAGCTGGCCCGGCTCATGGTCGACGCCGACCTCGAGGCCCTCGAGCACGAGGGCCCGACCTGGATCGACCGCCCGGTGCTATCCGACTGGCCGGTCGTCGGTCGGGCCTGACCCCTCCCCGACGCCCGCCCGTGCGGCCGCGCGGTCGGTGCGCGAGCCGCCGTAGGACCACGAGTCGAGCTCGGAGACGGTCGGGGCGCCGAACATCGGCAGCCCCTGGCCCTTGCGCAGGAAGCCCCAGACGACGGGCACCAGCACGGCCATGACCAGACCGATGACGCCGATGAGGATCGGGTGGGTCTCCTCGCGGCCCAGGGGCGCCCAGCCGGCCTTGTCGAGCAGCGCGACGCCCGACATGGTCAGCACGACGACGATGCCGCGGCGGATGAACGACTGCGGCACCTTGGGGGCGATCTTGCTGCCCAGGATGGTGCCGGGCACCGAGCCGATGATGAGCGGGATCGCGATGCCCCAGTCGAGGCCGTTGATGGCGATGTTGGAGATGGCTGCGGCGAGCACGAGCGGCACGGCCTGGACCAGGTCGGTGCCGACCAGCTTCACCGCGGACAGACCGGGGTAGAGCATGAGCAGCGCGATCATGATGACCGAGCCGGAGCCGACGCTGGTGATGCCGACCAGGATGCCGCCCAGGGCGCCCACGAGCAGCGTGGGGATCGGACGGACCTTGGGGTCGGGGTCGCCGGTGGGGCCGCCGGCGCGCACGCGGCGCAGGTTGACGTAGAGCCGCAGCGCGTAGGTGAAGGCCGCCAGCAGCAGCGCGAAGCCGATGCTGAGCTTCAGGACGCGGTCGAGCTGCTCCTCGTCGGTGGTGAAGAAGTGCACGAGGTAGGGCCCGGCGAAGGCCATCGGCACCGAGCCGAGGATCAGCCAGCCCGCCATCCTGAAGTTCGGAGAGCCCTCCTTGGCGTGCACGGCGGCACCGCCGGTCTTGTAGACGGCCGCCGCGGTGAGGTCGGCGGTCACGATCGTGGCCGCCTCACCGCCGCCGACACCGAGGAAGATCAGGGCCGGCGTCATCAAGGCGCCGCCGCCCATGCCGGTCAGCCCCACGACGATCCCGACGAGGAAGCCCGCCGCGAGGATCGAGAGCGCGGTCAGGGTGAGGATCTCGGTCATGCGGGGATCCTCCTGGATCCGACGAGGGCGGGGACGACGACGCGCAGGAGATCATCGATCCGGGTGGCGGGCGACGCGGGCGCGCTCACGGCGTGGGCTCCGTCGACAGGGTCGCGGGGGTCGCCGGGGTGGAGGAGTCGTCGCGTGCCGCGGGACGGTGGGCGCCCGACAGGAGGTCGAGGTAGCCGGCGTCGCGCAGGGCGACGAGCACGTCGTGCAGGGCGTCGTCGATGGAGCGGCCCGTGGTGTCGACGCGGACGTCGGCGTCTGCGGGCTCCTCGTAGGGCGAGGAGATGCCGGTGAACTCGGGGATCTCGCCGCGGCGGGCCTTGGCGTAGAGCCCCTTGCGGTCACGCCGCTCGCACTCCTCGAGCGGGGTGGCGACGTGGACCAGGAAGAAGGCGCCGCCGGCGGCGTCGACCATCTCGCGCACCTGCTGGCGGGTCTCGTCGAAGGGGGCGATCGGGCTGCACACGGCCAGGCCGCCGTGGCGGGACACCTCGGCGGCGACCCAGCCGATGCGGCGGATGTTGGTCTCGCGGTCGGCCTTGGAGAAGGTCAGGCCGGCCGAGAGGTTGCGGCGCACGACGTCGCCGTCGAGGGAGGTCAGGCTGCGCCGGCCCTGCTCGAGCACGCGGTCCATCAGCGCCTGGGCCAAGGTCGACTTGCCGCTGCCCGAGAGGCCGGTGAAGAAGAGCACCAGGCCCTGGTCCTCGGGGGCCGGGCGGTCGCGGTCGACGATGGCCGCGACGTCGTCAGGGAGGTCGGCGTCGTCGCCGGCGTCAGGGAGGGCCAGCACCGGGTCGCCGGCGGCGAAGGTCTCGACGACCTGCACGCCGAGGGCGTGGTCGGCCTCGGCGTCGTCGTGGGAGGCCAGCGGCACGGCCACGACGACGGCGTCGGGCAGCGAGGCGGCGGCGGCCAGCGTGGCCCGGACCAGGGCGACCGGCGACAGGTCCGCCGTGCCGGTGCCGACGAGGGCGAGCAGCGCGACGGGGCCGACCTCGCGCAGCCGGTCGAGCTGGTCGAGGCTCAGCGGGCCGGCGACGGGCACGAAGGTGCGGCCCGCGTGGCGGCGTCGGACGCTGCTGGGGGAGAGGTAGCGGTCGCGGAAGGGGCCGAACTGCGCGTGGGTCAGCGCCTCGACCGGTCCGGTCGGCCAGGGGGCGCGCGCCAGCGGCAGGCCCTCGGGGTCGACCAGCTCGACGGCACCGGCGGCCCGGGCCGCCTCGTCGACGTCGGTCGGGAGGGTCAGCGTCACGACGCTGCCGTCCTGGTTGAAGCCCGTCAGCGGCGCGAGGGCCCCGGTGGTGAGCAGCTCGAGGTCGTCGAGCTCTCGTGGGGTCGGGCAGTGCTGGGGCACGGAGGAGGCAGACACGGCCGCCATCCTAAGCGGAGTAATCGAGGGGACTTGAGCGGTCGACTCGGCGTCGGTCGGGAGGGGGCACGCGGCTAACCTCGCGGGCATGTCCTCAGCCCAGCCAGCAGCCGAGATGCCCGTCGTCGTCGCCGAGATCCAGCGCTCCGGATTCGTCGAGGGCCACCACTACGGATCGGTCGTGGCGCTGGGCGCCGACGGAGCCGTGGAGTGGTCGGTCGGCGCTGTCGAGACGCCGATCCTGCCGCGCTCGTGCAACAAGCCGGTGCAGGCCCTCGGCATGGTCGAGGCCGGCCTCGACCTGCCGCCCGACCTGCTCGCGCTGGCCTGCGCGTCGCACTCCGGGGAGCCCTTCCACATCGACGGCGTCCGGCGCATCCTCGCCAGCGCCGGGCTCGAGGAGAGCATGCTGCTGACGCCGGCCGACTACCCGCTCGACGACCAGGCCCGTGAGGACGTCATCCGCGCCGGCGGCGCCAAGGCGCCCGTGCTGATGAACTGCTCGGGCAAGCACGCCGCCATGCTCGTCACCTGCGCGGTCAACGGCTGGGACCTCGCCACCTACCGCGACGCCGACCACCCGCTCCAGGTCGCACTCCGTGCCACCTTCGAGCGGCTCACCGGCGAGGGCGTCGACACCGTGGCCGTCGACGGGTGCGGCGCGCCGCTGCTGTCGACCTCGCTGGTCGGTCTCGCGCGGGCCTTCCGCGCCCTCGCGGTGGCCGAGGACGGCCCCGAGCGCCGGATCGCCGAGGCGATCCGCGCCTTCCCGCAGAACGTGTCGGGCAGCCGACGCGACGAGCTCACCCTGCTCACCGCCCTGCCGGGTGCGATCGGGAAGGCGGGTGCGGAGTCCTGCTACGCCGTCGCCCTGCCCGACGGGCGGGCCTTCGCGCTGAAGACCGACGACGGCGCCCCGCGGGTGCGCCCGGTGCTGATGGCCGAGGCGCTGCGGCGCAGCGGGGTCGACGCCGAGGAGTGGGTGGACGGGGAGGCCGTGCGGCGCACGGGTGAGCTGGTGCTGCTGGGCGGGGGAGTGCCGGTCGGGCGGATCGTGGCCTGCTTCTGAGCTCATCCAGAAGGGTGTGCTAGCGGTGCTAGCGGGAATAGGCCCCGCCGTGTGAGGCGGTGCACAGTGCTAGCGCTTGCAAGCGCTAGCAATTGCTAGCACTATGGAACGCATGGCACAGGGAAAGGTCGGCAAGACCGTCGTCTCGCTCGGCGACTACCTCAAGGAGCAGCGCACCACCGCGCAGCTCTCCTTGCGGCAGCTCGCCCAGCAGGCCGGCGTCTCCAACCCCTACCTCAGCCAGATCGAGCGCGGGCTGCGCAAGCCCTCCGCCGAGGTGCTCCAGCAGATCGCCAAGGCGCTGCGCATCTCGGCCGAGCAGCTCTACATCCACGCGGGCATCGTCAGCCCCGACGACGGCGTCGGCGGCAGCGTGGAGATCGCCGTGCTCAACGACACGGCGCTCACCGAGCGGCAGAAGCAGTCCCTGCTCGACGTCTACCAGAGCTTCCTCGCGCTGAACGCCACCGGGCAGGGCAGCACCTCCCCGGCCGCGACCGGCGACGAGGCCTGAGCGACCACCACCCAGGTCCGGCACGGAGCCGGACCGACCCCACAGGAGGAAACAGACATGGCGAAGGCCAAGTTCGACATCAAGACCGAGGCGACCAAGGGCCTCTACGCGGGTGCCGGCGTGGCCGACCTCGCCGTCGAGGCGGTCCGCGACTACGTCGCCGACGTGCAGAAGAAGGTCTCCGACGTGCAGAAGGACGTGCACGCCAAGGTCAACGGCCTCAAGCCGGCCGCCCTGCGCGACAAGGCCACCACCGCGGTCAGCAACCGTGTCGAGACCATCACCGACGAGGCCAAGGCCCGCCGCGAGGCCATCGAGGCCCGCGTCGCCGAGCTCCAGGCGCTCCCCACGCGCGTGCAGTCGGCCGTCAACGAGAACGTCGACACCGCCACCTCGGCCTACGCCGACCTGGCCAAGCGCGGCGAGGTCCTCGTCGGGCGCATCCGCAAGCAGGAGGCGACCCAGGCCACCGTGAAGCAGGCCAAGTCGACCAAGGCCCGCGCCAAGACGACCGCGACCCAGGCCAAGAAGTCGGCCGAGGCCACCACGAAGCAGGCCGAGACCTCGGCCAAGAGCACGGCCGAGACCGCGAAGAAGGCCGCCGCCTCGACCCGCAGCACCGCCAAGACCGCAGCCAAGAAGACCACCTCCACGGCCAAGACCGCCGCGAAGAAGACCACCACCACGGCCAAGAAGACCTCGGCGCCCGCCCAGAGCAGCGCGAAGGCCACCACCACCACGGCCAAGAAGACGGCCTCCGCCGCCACCGAGGCCGTCACCGAGGCCGCCAAGAAGGTCGGCGACTGAAGAGACCCCGACGACGACCAGCTGATGCTGTTCTGACTCACGCACGACGACGAGACCCCCGGGCCCGCTGGCCCGGGGGTCTCGTCGTTCGGTGGGCAGGGCGCCGTCGGAGGGCGTCGCGCCCCCGAGCGGGGCGTCGTTGGCTAGGCTCGGGGCGTGCCCAACGTGACCGAGCTCGAGCTCAACTTCTACCTCGTCGTGGCCTTCGTGATCCTCGTGGTGAAGATCTTCACCTTCGTCAACGCGCTGATGTTCTCCGGCGAGGCCTACGAGGCGGCCGGCAAGCTGACCAAGCCGGCCTGGTGCCTGATCCTCGGCATCGGTGTGGCGGTCAACGTGCTCCTGCTGGGCTCGCCCATCTCGTTCCTCAACCTGATCTTCCTCATCGCGGCGCTGGTCTACCTCGCCGACGTGAGGCCCGCGCTGCTCTCGTTGACCAGGCGGTGAGACGCTCCGGCCTCTACGCTGTGTCGGTGCGGCGTCTTCTGGCGGTCGGGTTCTTCCTCGCCCTGACCGTCCTGGCGCTTCTGCTGCTCGCAGGTCACGGCCCGTGGGCGGGGGAGTCGTTCTGGGCGTTCGACGAGTCCCACGGGTTGAACACCGGTGACGTCCCCGTCCTGGCGATCTGGGGCTTGGGCGTGGTGGGGTGCGTCCTGCTGTGGACCCACGACAGCTGAACCGGCGCTCGCCCTAGTCACAAATGACTAGGGCGGTCGCGCCGATCGCATCGTGCACGTGGTCCGTGGATGCCGCGATGATCTCAGTGTGAACCTCGTCCTCTCCCTCTTCGTCGGATGGATGCTGCTGTCGGTGCCGCTCGGCCTCGCCGTGGCCGCCGTGCTCCGGGGCCCGAGACGACGCCTGCGGGTCGGCTCCCTCACGCCGGTGCCCGTAGTCGGAGACAACGCCCTCATGGACGTCGCCTGATCGGACGCTGCGACCGTCCGGGCTCCTGAGTCCGGCCCCGAACGACGGGCCGATGAAGTTTCGATGTCGGCGTCATTCCGAGCGCGCTGCTGCGCTTACCCTTTACTGTGAGCGGTCACCACGGCCGCCGCCGTCGGTGCTTGCTCCGACGGCAAGCACGGGGGGACGAGAGACATGGCATCTGAGTTCGAGCAGCGGCCCTGGGGCGCCTGGTACGTCCTGGACGAGGACGAGGGCTTCAAGGTCAAGCGGATCGACGTCAAGCCGCATTCGCGGCTGAGCTACCAGACGCACGAGCACCGCGCGGAGCACTGGTTCGTCGTGACCGGCAAGGCGACCTGCGTCATCGACGGGGAGACCATCATCGCCGGGCCGGGTCAGACCGTCGACGTGGAGATCGGTCAGGCCCACCGGATCATGAACGAGGAGGACACCCTCCTGCAGATCGTGGAGATCCAGATGGGCCGCTACACCGGCGAGGACGACATCGTGCGCCTCGAGGACGACTACGGGCGCCACGACGCGGTCTGAGGTCCCCGCGAGGATTCCGTGGCCGAGGGCCGTCACCTCGCGAAAGCATGAACGGTGGCCGGTGGGCCTAGTCATCATTGACTAGGCCCACCGCCACGTTCGTGCGAAGCGGCGTGCCTCGGCCGCAGTCGATGATGGGCGGGTGAACGCCGTCCTGATCCTGCTCGTGACCTGGATCCCGCTCTCGCTCCCGCTCGGCATGGTCGTCGCTGCGATCCTGCGGGGCGCGCTCTCGGCTGCGCCGCAGAGACGGGCCCACCAGCCGCTCAGCCTCGTGTCCCGGCCGTCAGACACCGAGGCCCCGCTGGCTGACGTCGCCTGACGAGGTCTGCCGCGGCGACCCCAGGCCGGTAGCCCAGGCGGGCCAGCCTGTTCGGGTGGAGGTGACGCAGAGGAGCAGCGGGTAAAGTAGGGAAGGTCCCGAGGCACCCCGTGGTCCCGCCGTCCAAGGCGAGCCCGCCCCGGGTCGCTCCGCCACCCTGGCGCTCCGGCGCCGGTCAGGTGCTCCACGTGATCCTCACCCACCTGCTGACGCAGCCCGGCCTCTGCTCGCTGCGATACGCCGGTGACCTCGACGCGTTCACCGCTGCGTCCATCCGACGAGCCGTCGGCGACGCCCTGGCGTCGGGTTGTCGTCAGGTCGTTCTC
This sequence comes from Nocardioides sp. Leaf374, assembly GCF_916862475.1. Classification (NCBI taxonomy): domain Bacteria; kingdom Bacillati; phylum Actinomycetota; class Actinomycetes; order Propionibacteriales; family Nocardioidaceae; genus Nocardioides; species Nocardioides sp. Leaf374. The sequence goes on along the minus strand of NZ_CAKASO010000027.1, from coordinate 36,939 downwards.
GATCTCACCGACGTGGCCTTCGTCGACGCCTCAGCCCTCGGAGTGCTCGCGCGCACCTGGGCCGATGTCACCAGGTCGGGCGCCGGCATCGTGATCGAGAGCGCGAGCGCCACGTTCGAGCGGACGTCGCGGCGCGCCGGCACCACCGCGGTCTTCGCGTCGGCCTGAGGGCCGGCCCGTCGCGCGCCGACCGGCCCTCGGCCAGGGGGCGTCAGCCGACGAGCTCGTCCACCGGGACCGCCACCGGCCGCCGGCCGGACCGCCGGCGCAGCACGACCAGGACGCCGGAGGCCCGCTGGGGGTAGACCACCCGGCTCATGAAGGCGTACCGCCCCGCGAAGGCCAGGACGATCAGGCCCGCCTGCGAAGCGAGCTCGCCTGCGCCGAGGACGCCGACGGCGAGCACGAGGAGGGGCAGGCGCACCAGCTGCTCCAGGTTGTTGAACAGCACTGCCTGCCACGCCCTGCGTCGACGAGATGAGAGCCCGCGTCGGTCGCCGAAGACGAACCGCTCCTGCAGGACGAAGTTGCTGACGATGGCGACCTCGGTCGCGAGCACGCTGGCCGGCAGGTAGTGCACGCCCACGACCAGCAGCAGCGCCATGCACGCCAGGTTGACCGCGAGACCGGTCAGCCCGACCAGGCCGAAACGCGCCATGCGACCGGCCCTGAGGTTGAGCAGCTGACGCACGAAGAGGATGCCCTGGCGCAGGTCGGCCTTCGACTCACCCGCGTGGCGCTCGCCGAACTCGAAGGGGACCTCGGTGACCCGCAGAGGGTGGCGCGCGAGGATCTCCAGCAGGATCTTGAAGCCCATGGGCTCGAGCCGGTCCACGTCCAGCGCGCTGCGCCGCACGGCGAAGAATCCCGTCATGGGGTCGGTGCAGTCGCGCAGTCGCCGGGGGAACAGCGCCTTGGCGGACCACGTCGACGCCCGGCTGACCGCGTGGCGCAGTCCGCCGGCGAGGCCGTCGGCTCCTCCGTCCTCGCAGTAGCGCGACGCGACGGCGACGTCGTGGCCCCGGAGGGCCGCCACGAGCAGCGGCACCGTGGCGGGTGGGTGCTGCAGGTCGCCGTCCATGACGACCACGGTCTCGGCGCTGCTGGCCCGGATACCCGCGATCACCGCGCCCCCGAGCCCGCCCTGGCGCTGGCCTGCCGCGCGGTGGACCAGCCTGACCGGCAGGTCGACCTCGCGGGCGACGGCCCGGACGACGTCGGGCGTGGCGTCGTCGGAGTCGTCCACGAAGACCACCTCGTGCCGGCCGTCGCGGCCGAGCACCTCCTGCAGGGCCAGCACGAGCGGCACGACGTTGTCCTGCTCGTTGTAGGTCGGCACGACCACGGAGGTCGTCGGACGGACCGCCGGACCCTGGTCGCGTCGGTGCGCGACGGACGCCGCAATGCTGGGGTCGTCCTTGAGGTCGATCGTGGTCACTGGGCCCTCCGCCACACGTCGTAGAGCTTGGTCTGAGCGGGTCCGTCGACGACCCTGCGGATCTGCACCAGGGTCGAGCGCTCGCCCCACTCCGCCACGGGCTCGCTGTGACGGATGGCTCGCGAGAGCTGGGGCTTGGACTCCAGCGTGAGTCGGGAGTCGAGGATGGTGCGGTCGAGCACCAGGTAGTCGACCGAGCGCCACCCGTCGGGCAGGTTGGCCCTGCGGGCGATGGGGTCACCGTCGAGCTTGTAGGCCCAGATGGGCCCGGACCAGCCGTCGGAGGACCACCCGAGGTTGACGAGAGTGCTCCAGTAGGAGTCGCTGGCGGCGATCCTGGTGTCGCGCTCGAGGTTGGCGTCCATCCACGCGACGGCCGAGTCGTACGGTTCGGTGCCCTCGTCGGTCAGGGCGAGCTCGATGCGGTCGGCGTGGGTCGGGCCGGTCCAGGCCACGACGGCGAGGAGTGCGGCCGCCAGGCCAGCGCGCCCGACCAGGCGCAGGCGCGGGCCCCGGGAGGACACCGCCGTGGTCGCGCGGTCGGCGACCCCGGCGATCGCGACGGCGGCGAACGGCAGCACACCGATGACGTACATGACGGGCATGTAGCCCCCCGGTCGCAGCGCCACGACCGCCATCGTGGTGACGAGGACGCCGACGCAGCGCAGCCGCGGGACGGCCAGGCACACCAGGCCGGCGACGACGCCGCCGATCGGGAGGAGCTCGTCGTAGAACAGCCAGCTGTCGAGGACGGTATAGGCGTCGCTCCCCACCTGCCAGAAGTTGCCGGAGCCACCGCGGTCGACGAGCTGGAACAGGACGGCGTCCTGGACCGACACGTGGTCGGGACCGGCGAACAGCTCGAGCTTGAGGAGGGCGTAGAGCGGGTAGAGGCCGACGACCAGACCGCTCGCCATCAGCGCGCCGACCACGCCGAAGGCTCGGGTGGGACGGTAGGCGTAGGCCCACAGGCCGGCCAGGAGCGCCGGTGCGGCGAGCACGGCCGTCTCCTTGGTGAGCACGGCGACGCCGAAGCAGACGCCGGCGCCGACGTACTGCCACAGGTTGCGACGCGGGCTGGTGACCAGGGCCATCGCCCCGACGACCCACGGGAGCGTCAGGTTGTCGAGCATGACCTGGCGTCCCTCGAACACCACGAGCGGCGAGAGGCCCCACAGCAGCATCGCGCCCAGGGAGAAGCCGCGCCGAAGGCCGAGGTTGCGGCTCAGACGGTAGACCAGCAGCGCGGTCACCGCGGTGTAGAGCACCATGACGTAGCGCGCCACGGTGATGCTGGGCTCCACACCGACGAGGGTCGGAAGGCCGAGGAACGAGGCCAGCTGCAGCCAGCCGGCCGGCGGGTGGTCGTACCAGTAGGTGTAATGGGCCAGGTCGCCCTGGTAGACGGCCCAGGCCTGGGCGACGTAGGTGCCCTCGTCGTCAAAGTAGGCCGGCCACCCGTTGAGGTTGGCCACGTGGACCAGGACGACGAGGGCGACGGCGAGACCGACCCAGACGGCCGGGCTGGGACGGCGACGGAGCCCGCCGCGACGGTGGGGTGAGCCCGGCGTCTCCGGCGCGTCGGACGGGCGGTCCACGGGGCCGGTGGGCACCGGGGCGAGGTGGCGGCCTTCCAGGAGACTCATGCCGCCACCTCCTCGAGGTGCGCACCCACGTGGCTGGTCTTCTCCCACGAGAAGTTGCCGCTCCAGTACTTGCCGACAGCGCGCAGCGAGGCCGCGGCCAGCAGCAGCTGGTAGAACGGCGTCGAGACCACGAGCCACACGTAGTCCAGGGCGCGGATGCGCACCTGGAGGTCGCGACCGAACTCGTGGAGCACGATGATCTCGAAGGCGATCGTCATCAGGGCCGGCGCGAGCGGGGCGAAGGCGATCAGCACGGCGAGGATCGGGAGGCCCCCGATGATGGCCGACGCCACCGCGAGGGGCAGCACCAGCCCGGCGAAGGCCACCGTGTACTGCTGACTCAGCAGCCAGAGCGCCCGGACGCGCTGCCGGCGCGTGGGGAGCTTGCGCCACTCGCCCTTGGCCATGACCTGCATGAAGCCGAGCGCCCACCGCGTGCGCTGCTTGACGAACGCGGCGACGGTGTCGGGGGTCTCCTCCTGGGTGACCAGGGCGGGCTCGTAGACGCAGACGGTCTTCTTGCCCAGAACGGAGAGCCTGACGCCGATCTCGCAGTCCTCGGCGAGGCAGTCACCGTCCCAGCCCCCGACCTCCTCGAGCAGCGCTCGACGGATGAAGACGGTGTTGCCGCCCAGAGGCACGAAGCCGTTGTCGGCGTGACCGTGCAGGCGCGAGCGGAACCAGATCCGGTACTCCAGGCAGTTGCGCAGGCTGAACCATCGGCTGCGCAGGTTCATGAGGTGCACCGCGCCCTGCACGACATCGGCGCCTTCGCGCCGGAAGGTGTGGTCGACGTGGCGCAAGAGGCCGGGAGCGGTGAGCGACTCCGCGTCGATGATGCCGACGACGTCTCCGGAGCACTCCTGCAGGGTGCTGTTGAGCTGGCGCGGCTTGTTCTTGTGCTCGTCGTGGTTGATCGCGATGTGCACGCGAGGGTCACGGGCCGCGATGCGCCGAGCCGCCTCGATCGTCGCCTCGTCGTCGTGGCCGAGACTGATGAAGACCTCGAAGTCAGGGTGGTCCTGCGCCAGGAGGCGACGGACCGTCTCGGCCATCACGCGCTCGCTCTCGTCGCGGCACGGCATGATCAGGCTGAACGACAGTCCCGGTCGGTCGGTGCGCGGAGCGTTGATCGACTCGTAGGCCTCAGGCGAGCCCCAGGCGTGCATCATCCACCACAAGGTGGCCGCCGAGATCGTCGTGAGCGCGACAGCCACGACCACGACCAGGACGACGAGCGCCGTCACGGGTGTCGCTCGCGGCGTGTGGTGGACGTGCCGTGCGTGGGCACAGCAGTAGTGAGTGACATCGTCTTTCCCCCCGGTTGCGACGATCAGTGGACCGGGGGGCGGCGACGGTGCCGCACCAGAACCCCAGGTCGGGATGGACTGTACAAATGTCCGATCGACTATGGCAATCGTCGGTTAAATCACGTAGTGGGCTTTTGGGTTAACGCCAGGTTTCCCGCGCCCGCCTGTCACGCCCCGTTCACCGGCGCGTCGAGCGGGTCGACGTGGCGGTGAACGGGGGTGAGTGAGGCCGCGCCGCACTCGGTGCGCCGGCCCCCGTCCGACCTCCGTCGCAGGTCAGAGACCTGAGACGGGTGCCGAACGCCCCGGTCGACGCCACCCGTGAGCGGGGTCGGAGCACCCGAGGGCTGCGACACGTCGTGCGTTCGATCATGCATCTCACGTGTCGGACTAGAAAATTCTCGACCGATCGGAGGATGCGCGGAGGGCTCGGTCCGGACTGGCTTTGCTTTGCGAGTCGTGTTCTCCTGTGGACGGATCCGAGGCGGCCGGGCAGCGACCGGGCATCACCGCGCGGGTCCTTCAGATCGATCTGGGGGGATCACATGAGCATCACCGCTGGGCGAGTGCGCCCTGACGAGGGGCGGTCCGGGCGCGGTCCGGGACTGCGCTCCTCCTCCGTGGCCGACCTCGAGGTCGTCATCCCGGTGCTCAACGAGGAGCTGCGCCTGGGCGCCACCCTCGACGAGATCGCCGTGGCTCTGGCCGACGCGCCCTTCTCCGTGTCCGTGGTCGTCGTCGACAACGGATGCACCGACGGGACCGCCGACGTGCTGGAGCGCTTCCGCGACCGGCTCGACCTCCGTCTGGTCAGCTGCTCGGAGCGGGGCAAGGGCGCGGCTGTCAGGCGCGGTGTGCTGGAGACCCGGGCCGCCGTCGTCGCCTACTGCGACGCCGACCTGTCGACGCCGCCGAGTGCATTGCTGGACGGGATGCAGATGGTGCGCGGTGGTCACGACGCGGTCATCGGGAGCCGGCGGGCCATCGGCGCGAGCATCGAGGTGCCCCAGAGCCTGTTGCGCCAGGTCGGTAGCCGGGCCTTCAACCGCGTGGCCACGACCATCGTCGGCCCGATGCCCGACACCCAGTGCGGGTTCAAGATGCTCGACGGCGCGTTGGCCCGGCGGGTCTTCGGCACCATGCGCCTGCAGGGCTACGCCTTCGACGTCGAGCTGATCGCCCGCATCCAGCGGACCGATGCCGTGGTGGCCGAGCTGCCGGTGAGCTGGTCGAACGACGCTGGTAGCCGGTTCAACGTCGTCAGCGACGGCTGGCGCTCCTTCCGCGACCTGATGACCGTGCGCCGGGTGCTCAACGAGACCGAGGCGGTGGCCCGTGCGTGACGACACGAGCGGATACGTCGTCGTGGCCAACTGGCGCGACCTCGACCACCCGCAGGCGGGTGGGGCGGAGTTGGTGTGCGACGAGGTCGCTGCGGACCTCGCCCGGAGGGGACACCGCGTGGTGCTGCTGACTTCCTCCGTGGCAGGCCGGCCGCGCGAGGAGGAGGTCCACGGCTACACCGTGCGTCGGCGGGGTGGTCGCTTCACCGTCTACGCCTGGGCGCTGCTGTGGCTCCTCCTGCACCGTCGCAGCGTGCGGGCCGTGATCGACTCCCAGAACGGCATCCCGTTCTTCAGCCCGCTCGCGGTGCGGCGCTCGACCCCGTGCCTCCTCCTGCTGCACCACGTGCACCAGGACCAGTTCGCCCTCTACTTCCCGCGGCCGGTGGCCGCGGTCGGACGCTTCCTGGAGTCCACGGTCTCGCGCGCCGTCTACGGCACCAGGACGGTCATCGCCGTGTCCCCGTCCACCCGCCAGGGCGCGCGGGAGATCCTCCAGCTGCGCGGCGAGGTGAAGATCGTCCCGCCAGGCTGGCGGGTGAGTCTCGACCTCGCGACCTCCTCGCCGGTCAAGACGGACCATCCCTCCGTCGTGAGCGTCGGTCGCCTCGTGCCGCACAAGCGCACGGGCATGACCATCGAGGCGGTGGCCGCGCTTCGGGCGACGGTCCCCGACATCACCCTCGACGTGGTGGGAGGGGGCACCGAGTTGGAGGGTCTGAAGCGCCTGGCCGCAGACCTCGGCGTCGACGACATCGTCACCTTCCGGCCCCACTGCAGCAACGAGGAGCGCGACCAGGTGGTGGCAGCGTCGTGGCTGTGCGTCAACGCCTCCGAGGGGGAGGGGTGGGGCATCTCCGTCATCGAGGCCAACGCACTCGGCACCCCGGTGGTGGCCTACGCCCGCCCGGGACTGCGTGACTCCATCCAGCACGGCACCAACGGTTGGCTGATCGACGACGCCCAGCCGCTGGCGGAAGCGGCAGCGCCGCTGCTCGCCGAGCTCGCCGCCCCCGCACACCGGGCGGCCCTGGCCGCGGCCTGCCACGGCTGGGCTCTGAACTTCACCTGGAGCGCGATGACCGGGCGCATCTGGTCGGCCGTCGAGCAGGAGACCCGTCGCCTGTCGCTGCCCCACCCCGAGCGTCGTACGGGGTCAGACGTCTCGACGGTCGTGCGGGTGCCCGCCGAGCTGGTGCCGGTCGACTGGCAGCCCCGTCTGCGACACGGCGACGTGGTCAGCACCGGCCCGGGATGGGTCGAGGTCTTCCTCGCCAACGCCGACACCAGCGCGAGCGCCGCCGTGATGCGGCGCGTCGGCATCGTCGACGACGGGCGCATCGAGTACCGCGTCGCTCGCCGGCGGGACCACCTGGCTCCCCTGGCCGGCTGATCCGTGACCCAGACCGAGGACCGGGCCACGTCCGCGCGCCCTGAGCAGCCGGTCCACCGGGCCGACTCGCCGGTGAGGACGCACGCCTGGTCGACGCGCGCTGCTGCGACGCTGAGGAGGAGGCCGACGCTGCGACTCGTCGACCTGCTGCTCCCCGCGGGGCTGCTGGTGCTCGCGCTCGCGCTGCGGTGGTTCCGTGTGGAGAGTGCCTACGACGTCTTCATCGACGAGGTCACCTACCGCGAGCTCGCGCACAACGTGGCCACCGGTGCAGGGGTCGTGCTGTACGGCGAGCCCTTCACCCTGCACCCGCCGGTCTCCTTCCTCGTCCTCGGTGGTGCGCTCCGACTCCTCGGTCCCGACCTCGCCCCCCTCGACTCGATCCTGGCGCTGCGGCACGTGAGCGCGGCCGCCGGAGCCCTGGTCGTCGTCGCGGTCTGGGCCCTGGCCCGCCGTGTGGGTCTGGGCCGAGTCCCGGCCCTCGTCGCGGGTGGCCTGGTCGCCGTCGACCCCTTCCAGATCTCCTTCGACAGCAGAGTGCTGATCGAGCCCTTCGCCCAGCTGTTCCTCCTCGGGTGCCTGCTGCTCCTGGTCACCGCTGCTCGCACCACCGAGCGGACCCGCGAGCGGTGGGCCACCGCCGGCGCGGCCGTCCTCGGCGGGCTGACGCTCTCGACCAAGGAGACCTTCGGCATGGTGCTGGTCGGAGCCCTCGCCGTGTTGGCCCTGTGGTTCGGTGCGGCGGTGCGCCGGCGGACCACGGTGATCGTGCTGGTCGGCAGCATCGCCGGCTACGCGTTGTGCAGCCTGGCCGTGGCCTCGTCGTACGGCTTCTCCACGTGGTGGGACTCGCGGACCGAGGGGCTCGCGCGTCTCGTCGGCACCGAGCAGCCGACCGGCTTCAACTCCCCGACGACCCAGGTGACGCTCACCTCCCGCATCGCCGCCAACGCCCAGGACTTCGCGGTGACCTACGGCCTCCTCCTGCTCGGCGGCATCGCCACGCTCGTGCTGCTGCGGCGGCTCGTCGCCGCCAGCGAGCGTGCCGCTCTGAGGCCGGACCCGATCGCCGTGGTGCTGCCGGCCTGGAGCCTGGCTGCCTGCGGCTACCTCGTCTACGCCACGTTCATCGGCTCGATCGAGGAGCAGATGTACTACATCACCCTGGCGCCCTGCGTCCTGACCCTCGTCCTGTGGGCCCGGTCGTGGGCCGCCGGCATCGGTCACCGACTCGCCCCCGTCGTGGTCGCCGTCCTCGTGGTCGTGCCGGTGCTCTTCGACGTGTCGGTGTGGCACCGCACCCACACGACCGACGTCGATGCCTACGCGGCCTTCGTGCACTGGGAGGCCGACGCCATCACCGCCGGCAGCCGCATGGCGGTCACCGAGGGCACCGCGCAGTTCCTGGTCGAGAACGCCGAGCTGGGCGAGTGGTCGACCGTGCGCGAGTTCCGTCGCGAGGACGTCGACTACGTCCTCGTGCAGACCAAGCTCGTGCGTGAGGGGTACGGGCTCGCCAGGCCGGCCGTCCTGGCGCGTCTGGAGAAGCAGGCGGACGTCGTCTTCGAGGCGCCGGCGGGCGACGGAGACCGGCTCGTGCTCTTCGACGTGCGCCCCTTGACGGGCGGGTCGTCATGACCGGCTCGACCGTCGAGGACACCGCCGGACCCTCCTCGCCCTCCGCGTCGAGCGGCTGGGCCCGCGGGGCTCTCTGGCTCTCCCTGGCCGTCGTGGCCATCAGCGGCGGCAACTACCTCTTCAGCCTCTCCATGGCGAGGCTGCTGCCGCAGGCCGCATTCGTCGAGTTCGTCGGTGTGCAGTCGGTGCTCCTGGTGATCGGGACCGGGGTCATGGCGGCGGTGCCGTGGGTCGTGGCCCGCGAGGTGGCCCACGCCTCGACCCTGGGCGAGGGGGCGGGGCACGCCCGACGACAGGCACTCCACTTCGGGGTGGTCGCAGCCTCCGTCCAGGGTGTCGTGCTGGCGGCGCTGACGTTCGTGATCTGCCTGGGCATCGGAGGTCCCGGCCTCGCCCTCGTCGCAGCCGGCGCAGCACTGGCCACCTCGTTGCTCGCAGCCCCGGTCGGGTTCCTCCAGGGTCAGCAACGCATGTCGACCATCGCGCTGCTGCGCATCGGCGAGGCCGTGGGCCGGATCGTCATCGGCCTGGTCGCGGTGGTCGCGCTCGGCGGATCGGCGATCGGCGCGGTAGCCGGGATGCCCATAGCCAGCGCACTGCTGCTGGGGGCGGCTGTCGTCCTGTGCCGCGCCGGACTGCCGCTGCGGCGACCCCGTCGGGGCGTCACCCGCGAGCTGTTGTCGACGGCCCTGGTGCTCGGCGTGGTGCAGGTGCTGCTGACGATGCTGTCGAGCGTCGACACCGTGGTGGCGGCAGCCGCTGGCTGGTCGGACCTGGACGGGTACGCCTACCAGGCCGCCGCGCTGCTCGGGCGCGCGCCGCTCTTCCTCAGCATCGCCCTCGGCCAAGCCATCTATCCCGCCCTCGTCGCCGCTCGGTCCGACGAGGCTCATGCCGAGCAGCTGCGGCTCGGGGTAGCCCTCTTCGCCCGACTGGGAGTCCTCGCGCTCCTCGCCTTCCTCACCGTGCCGACCGACCTGGTCGCGGTGGTGGGCGGTGAAGCCGCCGCCGAGGTGTCCGCGCTGGTGCGCATCACCGGGGTCACGGGAGTGGCTGCCGGTGTGGTCAACCTCCTCGTGGTGGGCCTCCTCGCCCGCGCGCGCTCCCGCACTGCGCTCCTGGTCCTGCTCGCGGCCGCCGTGCTGCAGACCGTCGCCCTCCTGCTGGCGTCCACGCGCGGTGCATACGCCGTGGCGCTCACCGCGGCCGTCGTCATGGTGGGACTGCTGTGCCACCTCGCGGTGCGCACCCGGTCGTGGCGCCCCTGGGCAGGTGTCGGGCGGTCGGATCTCGCGGGCGCCCTGCTCGCCACGGCGTTCCTCGCAGGCGCCGACGCCTCCGGCTCCACCTGGGTCTGGCTCCTGGCCGTGCCGCTGGCCACCGCGGCGCTCCTCGGCACCTCCCTGCACACCATCCTCGTAACGAGAGGCGACTCATGACGGACCAGCGCGTCAGCCATCACCGCCCTGGGATGCAGCGACCTGAGAAGACCCGAATGGTCGCATCTGCGACGATTCCACGCTGCCACGGCATCACCATGGGCGTCCAACACCCCCCGGACTGGGGTCACGAATGCCCCGAGCGTTCTGCTCCTGCGACCACTTCTCACCTCGCGACTGTGCTGCGCGAGGCAGCCGCGAAGTACGGAGCCGAGTTCGTGGATCCCACCCCGGAGCTCGATGTCTGGGGCGACTACCTCGCCGACCACATGCACTGGAGTGCCTCGGGCCATGAACGCTTCGCCGGCGTCGTGACCGCACGGATCGACGTGAGCCCGTCGACGGTCGGGCGGCAGCAGTGAAGGCCGACAGCCCGCACCGCAGGCTCCGCATCCTCCACCTCGGGTTCGAGGACCACCGACGCCCCGGGAGCGGTGGCGGCTCGGCACGCAACCGGGCTGTCAACGCGCGGCTCGCCCGGCACCACGACATCACGATGGTCACCGCCCGGTACCCGGGCGCGGAGGACCGTGTCGAGGACGGCGTACGTCACGTCCACCTCGGCATCGGTCGTGGCTACATGGTCTCGCTTCTCAGCTACTTCGCCTGCCTGCCGTGGTTCCTCCTGCGCCACTCCCGGCACCACGACCTCGTCGTGGAGGAGTTCGCGGCGCCACTCGGGTCGGTCTCGGCGCCGCGGTGGACCCGACGTCCGACGCTCGCGGTGGTCCAGTGGCTGGACGCAGCGGGCAAGTCGCGGCAGTACCACCTGCCGTTCCTCGCCTTCGAGTCCCTGGGGCTGCGCTCGCACCGCCGAGCGGTGGCCGTCTCGCACGACCTCGCCGACCAGATCGGGTCCCGCGCACCTGCGCTACGCGTGGACGTCGTGCCGAACGGGGTCGAGCCGGAGGCCTTCGAGGTGAGCGAGCCCGACAGCGGCGACGTGGTCTACCTCGGCCGCCTCGAGATCGCGCAGAAGGGCCTGGACCTGCTGTGCGAGGCGTGGGCTCGCGCGGCCGACCGGATCGGAGGGCGCCTGCTCATCGCAGGCGACGGTCCCGACCGGGCCAGGCTGGAGCGGCTCTGCGAGCGTCTCGGCATCGCTGACAGCGTGGTGATGCTCGGCCGTGTGGAGGGGGAGGAGAAGCTGCGGCTGCTCGCTGGCGCGCGGGTCGTCGCGATGCCCTCGCGCTATGAGACCTTCGGCATGGTGGCGGTGGAGGCGCTGGCCTGCGGCAGCCCCGTGGTGGCCTACGCCATCCCCTGCCTGCGCGAGGTCGTGCCCGAGGGGAGCGGCGTCCTCGTGACGGACCTGCTCGACGCGGGGGCCTACGCCGAGGCGCTCGCGGCCGCGTGGCACGACCCCGGTCTCAAGGCCCGGGCCGCCGGGAGCGGGCGCGACTTCGCCCGTCGCTTCGAGTGGGACGCCATCGCGCGCGAGCAGGAGGCGGTCTACCTCGACGTGGCCCGAGCGGGCGCGGCGTCCAGGCCCGCTCCGGGGGAGCGCAGGTGAGCCCGGGCGTGCCAGCCCCGGAAGGGAGCCAGCACCGGCGCGACATCCAGGGTCTCCGCGCCCTCGCGGTCGTGGCTGTCGTCGGCGACCACCTCCTCGGCTGGCCCGCGGGCGGGTTCGTCGGGGTCGACGTCTTCTTCGTCCTCTCGGGCTTCCTCATCACCGACCTGCTGCTGCGGGAGCGGGCTGCCACCGGCCGCATCTCCCTGAGGGGCTTCTACGAGCGACGTGCTCGCAGGCTGCTGCCAGCGGCCTGGCTCGTGCTCGCCGTCACCCTCCTCGGGTCCTGGCTGATCTACTCCGGCCCCCGGCTCGCGGCCACCGTCGCCGACGCCGGGTGGGCTGTGGCCTTCGCCGCCAACTGGCGCTTCGGGCTCGAGGGCACCGACTACTTCCGGGCCGACGCGCCACCGTCGCCGCTGCAGCACTACTGGTCGTTGGCCGTCGAGGAGCAGTACTACGTCGTCTGGCCGGTGCTCCTGGTCGCCCTCGTGGCCCTGGCCTCGCGCGCAGGCGTCCGTGGCGCTCAGCGTGTGGTCGTGGGGGCGACGGCCGCCCTGGTCGCGCTCGCGTCGTTCGTGTGGGCGGTGCACGAGTCTGCCGTCGCCCCCACGGTGGCCTACTTCTCCACCTTCTCCCGGGCCTGGGAGCTGGCCGTCGGGGCGGGTCTCGCGGCCGGTGTGCCGGTGCTGCGCCGGATACGCCCCGTCCCGGCTCGGGTGCTGTCGTGGGTCGGGCTGACGGGCATCGTGGCCTCGATGCTGCTGGTCGGCTCCGACCTGGCGTTCCCCGGCCCCTGGGCGGCCGCCCCCGTCGCGGCCACCGCCCTGGTGGTGCTCGCCGGGGTGCCCGAGCACGCCGACGGTCCGTGGCTGCTGCGCAACCGCGTCGCCACCTGGCTGGGCGACCGCTCCTACTCCCTGTACCTGTGGCACTTCCCGGTCATCGTCCTCGGGTTCGCGGTCGTCGCGGAGACGACGGTGACCCGCGCCGGTGCGGCGCTCGCGATGCTGGTCGCCGCCTACTACTCCTACGAGCTGGTGGAGACCCCGCTGCGCCGCTCGCGACGGCGGACCTCCGGGCGACCGGCCACCTCGGGCGTGCTCACGCCCCGGTATCGGCTGCTGGTCGCCAGTCTCGGCGCCGTCGTGGTGACCGCCCTGCTCGCCGGCCTCGCCCTGCGGCCCACCGTCGCGAGCCCGGAGGTCGACCTGACCGGAGCGGCTCCTGCGGCGACGACGATCGTGCCGCCGACCGGGGCGGAGGCGCGCTGGCAGGAGAAGGTGCTGGCAGCGCTGGAGACGGCGGACTGGCCAGTGCTCGATCCGAGCATGGAGCAGGCGATCGGGAGCGCCCAGGCGCCGTCCGACGTGGTGGCGTGCGGGGTGAGCACGGAGACGGTCGACCTCGAGGCGTGCACGTGGGGGCCGCCGGACGCCCGCAGGACCGCCGTGGTCGTGGGCGACTCCGTCTCGCTGACCTACGTCGCCCCCCTGCGCGGGGTGCTCGAGGCCCGCGGGTCGTGGGACCTGGTCAGCCTGGGCACGTTCGGCTGTCCCTTCGTGCCCCTGCCGGTCGGCAGCAGCAGTGAGGCCGTCGACGACTGCGCGACGCGCCGGGCCGAGGCCCTCGCCACCATCGCCGACCTCGACCCCGACGTGGTGGTCGTGGCCAACTCGTCGGAGACACCCGACGTGCTCGGCACCGGCGACTCGGTGAGCGACACCGGGTGGGCGCGGGGTGTGGAGCAGCTGCTCGCGCCCGCGGTCGCCACGGGGGCCGCAGTGGTGATCCTCGCCCCGCCGCCCGGCGGGACCGACATCGAGGAGTGCTACACCCGGCTTTCCTCGCCTGTCGACTGTGTCGGGCAGGTGAGCGACTCGTGGGTCAGCCGGGCCCGCTCCGAGCAGACGATGGCCACCGAGCTCGGCGGCACGTGGATCAGCTCGGCGCCGTGGTTCTGCTTCCGGGACCAGTGCCCGAGCTTCGTGGACGGTGTGCCCGTGCGGTCGGACGCCGTCCACATGACGACGGCCTTCGCCGAGCGGGTGGAGCCCCTGCTGGCCTCCGCCCTGCGCTCCACCGCCGCGCTGACCGGCGGTGCGAGCGAGGCAGGCGGTCCGCTGGTCAGGGGGCCAGAAGGCGCCGGTAGTCGTCCAGGGTCGCCCACCGACCGTCCTGGAGTTGGGCTGCGTTCATCCACACCAGGCCGGTGAGGCCCAGCTCGTGCACCCGGTCGACCGAGCGCTGCATCTCCTCGGGGGAGTTGGTGCCGGTGTTCTCGCCGGCGACCGGCAGGCCCAGGGGCTGCGCGAGTCGCACCAGGTGCCGCACCGGGCTCTCGTAGACCGGGTCGGCGCCCTGGTCAGCAGCGTCGACCCAGGTGGTGTACGCCTCGTTGTGCCCGCGCACGGTGGCCGCGCGAGGCAGCAGACCGGCCCAGTCGAGGCCCTCGTTGAGGGCGCCGGTCAGCTCGCCACGGGTGGCGCCGCGCAGGCCGCCCGCCACGGCCTTGTCGACGTCGCCGGGACGCACCCCCCACCCCGGGAGCAGCAGCTGGAGGGTGGGCCTCCACCCGAAGGCCCTGCGGTAGTGCCGCAGCTGCCACATCCCGTAGTCGTTGATCTCCTCGAGGTACCACGCCAGGAAGGCGGCCGTCTCCTCGCTCGTGCCCTGCCCGGGTCGGTAGCCGGGCACGGGAGACTGGGCCTGGGCCGTGGGACTGAAGGCCCACAGGCTGTTGCGGTGGTCGCCGACGGTCGCAGGGGGGTAGTGGAGCTCGTTGTACCAGAGCCCGCCGACGCGGATCGCGGCGATGGGGCCGTCGTCGAGCACCGCCGACAGCCGGTGGAGGTAACGGTTCTGGGCCCGTCGCACCCTCGGGTTGAAGACGGCGTCGGGCACCCGAGCACCGACCTGGCCCTGCCAGACGTCGCCGTACTGGTTGACGAAGCGGGTGTCGCCGCCGACGTCGAACACCCAGGACGGCGGGTACTGCAGGCCGGCGTCGAGGATGACGTCGAGGCCTGCCGCGCGGATCTGCTCGGCGCGACCGGCGACCTGGGCGGCGTAGGTCGGGTCGATACGGCCCCGCTGCGGCTCCAGCCGGTCCCAGCCGACCTCGAGCGAGACCGCGGTCACTCCGGTCCCGGTCAGCGTGGTCAGGTCGAGTGCGTTGGCGCCCAGGATCCCGTAGTAGGTGTGCGCGGGGTCGGCTGCACCTTCGTGGGCGGCGGCCGGCGGCAGCGTGCCGGTGGACCCCACGGCCACGAGGCAGAGCGCCAGGACGGACGCCAGGCGGGCGCGCGTCGTCGGGTCGCTCGGGCGACGGCGGGGGCGGGGGGGCATGGCGCCAGCCTCGCAGAGGCGGGCGGCTCGCGCGGCGTCGTGAGAGGTAGCGCACCGGTCGGGCGACGAGATGGTCATTCATGACCATGCGGTTCGCGCCGACCGGTCGGTCAGTCGGTCGCCGTCCGGTGGGTGGGTGCGCCGGGTCGCTGGCTAGGCTCGCCTGGTGAGCGACGAGCCCGGCACCTCCCACTGGGCCGACTGGTCGCTCGACGACCTGCTGGCCGCCAAGGCCGCGAGCGGGCTGCGGGTCAGCCTCGTCGTGCCGGCCCGCAACGAGGCCGCCACCGTCGGCGACGTCGTCACCCGGGTGCGCGAGGCGCTCGTGGAGACCGTCGCGCTGCTGGACGAGATCGTCGTCATCGACTCCGACTCCACCGACGCGACCTACGAGGTCGCCACCGACGCCGGCGCCGTGGTGCACCGCTCCGCGGAGGTGCGCCCCGAGCTGGGCAGCCACCCCGGCAAGGGCGAGGCGATGTGGAAGTCGCTCTTCGTGACCACCGGCGACGTGTTGGTCTTCATGGACGCCGACCTCGTCGACTGGGACACCCACTTCGTGCCCGGTCTGCTCGGCCCGCTGCTGACCCGGCCCGAGGTCGGGCTGGTCAAGGGCTTCTACGAGCGGCCCGGCACCGGCGAGGGCCCCGAGGGGCTCGGCGCGCTCGACGGTGGTCGGGTCACCGAGCTCGTCGCCCGCCCGGTCATCGCCCTCGAGCACCCCGCGCTCGCCGGGCTCGTGCAGCCCCTGGCGGGGGAGTGGGCGATCCGTCGCGAGCTCTTCGCGTCGCTGTCGGTGCCGACTGGCTACGCCGTGGAGCTGGCCGCCCTCATCGACACCTGCCGGCTGCGGGGAGCCGGCGCGATCGCCCAGGTCGACCTCGGGCGGCGCGCGCACCGCCACCAGGCGCTGCTCGACCTCGGGGCCATGGCCGTGCAGATCCTCGCGGCCGTCGAGCGACGGCGCGGTGGTGTCGAGACGCTCGCTGGCGCTCGCTCCTCAACCACCGTGGGAGGTGCTGGCGCTGGCTCCTCACCCACCGGGGGAGGTGCTGGCGCTGGCTCCTCGACCGGCGGGGGAGGCGCCGCCGAGTCGGGCCGGAGGGGGGAGGGAGCGGTGCGGCTGCGGCAGTACCGTCCCGACGGCGGGCGCATCTGCCCCGTCGAGCGCGACGTACCGATCATCGAACGACCACCCGCGAAGGACCTCCTGTGACGCTCAAGCTCGGCCGTCGTGAGTTCGACGACGACGCCATGCTGATGATGGCCATCGTCAACCGCACCCCCGACTCCTTCTTCGACAAGGGCGCCACCTGGGCCGAGGACAAGGCGCTCGCGCGCGTGGCGCAGGTCGTGGCCGACGGCGCCGAGATCGTCGACATCGGCGGCATCAAGGCCGCCCCCGGCGTCGAGATCGACGCCGCCGAGGAGAAGGCGCGCGTCGTCGACTTCGTCGCGCAGGTGCGCGCCGAGCACCCCGACCTCGTCATCTCCGTCGACACCTGGCGCGCCGAGGTCGGCCGGGCGGTCTGCGAGGCCGGCGCCGACGTGCTCAACGACGCCTGGGGCGGGGCCGACCCCGAGCTCGTCGACGCCGCCGCCGAGGCCGGCGCCGCGGTGATCTGCACCCACACCGGCGGCGCGACGCCGCGCACCCGCCCCTTCCGGGTGGAGTACGACGACGTCGTCGCCTCCGCGATCGCCGACACCATGGCCTACGCCGACCGGGCCGTCGCCGCCGGCGTCGACCCCCGCAGCGTGGTCATCGACCCCGCCCACGATTTCGGCAAGAACACCTTCCACTCCCTCGAGGTCACCCGTCGCATCGGGGAGATGGTCGACACGGGTCGCCCGGTGCTGGTGTCGCTGTCGAACAAGGACTTCGTGGGGGAGTCGCTCGACCTGCCGGTCGGCGAGCGACTCGTCGGCACCCTGGCCGCCACCGCGCTGTGTGCCGCCGCCGGTGCGCGCATCTACCGCGTGCACCAGGTCGTGGAGACCCGCCAGACCGTCGACATGGTCAACACCGTCCTCGGGCGTCGCCGCCCGGCCCGAGCGATCAGGGGGCTGCAGTGAGTGCCGTGCGTGGTGCGAGGACCGTCGTGCTGGTGCCGGGGGTGCTCGCGCTGCTCCCCGAGTACGCCGGGATCGCCGACCCGGTCGCGGAGCTCCGCGCGGCGTGCGTCGCGGCGCTCGGGTCGCTCGCCGGCGCGGGGCCGGTCGCGCTCGTGGCCGACGCGCAGGGCGAGCGGGTCGCCCGCTCGCTGCTCGAGGCGGCGGGAGTCGCCGCCGACGTCGTCCCCGCGAGCACCGCGGCCGACCCCGCGAGCGAGCCTGCGGCCGACCCCGAAGGGTCGGCGTACGTGGTGGTGGCCAACGGGTCGGCGCGGCGCGGGGAGAAGGCGCCGGGCCACCTCGACGAGCGGGCCCCGAGCTTCGACGAGGCGTTGGGGAGGGCCCTCCGTCAGGTCGACGCGGAGCACCTGACACGCTTGGACCGCGAGCTCGCGGATCAGCTGCTGGTCGGCAACCCTGACGGGTTCGTGACGCTGGGCCGGCTCCTCGGGGGCGGACAGGGGGCCTGGCGGGCAGAGGTGGACTTCGCCGCCGACCCGTTCGGCGTGCAGTACTGGGTGATGAGGTGGACATGCGAGTCCTGATCGGTCCCGACACCGTCGGACCTGACGTGAGCGACGACGACCTGCGCGAGCTCTACTCGGCGCCGTCGACGCCGTGGCTGCGCGCCAACATGGTGAGCACGGTGGACGGCAGCGCCACCGGCGACACCGGGGTGAGCGGCTCGATCAACAACGCCGCCGACAAGCGGGTCTTCGACACGCTGCGCTCGCTGGCCGACGTGATCATCGTCGGCGCCGGCACGGCCAAGGCCGAGGGCTACCGCCCCACCGACACCCCGATCGTGCTGGTCAGCCGCAAGGCGCAGGTGCCGCCCTCGTTGGTGGGTGCGCCGGCCGGCTCGGTCTACCTCGCCACCTGCTCGCGCTCCGACGGCATCGAGAAGGCCCGGGCGACCCTCGGCGAGGAGCACGTGCTGACCCTCGGGTCCCACCGGGTCGACCTGCCGCTGCTCAAGGCCACCCTGGCCGAGCGCGGCTGGGGCAACCAGCTGTGCGAGGGCGGGCCGCACCTGCTGCGCGACATGGTCTTCCAGGGCTGTGTCGACGAGCTCACCGGCACCACCGTGCCGCGCCTGGTCGCCGGCAGCAACGGCCGGATCACCGAGGGCGCGCCGATCGACAAGCCGCTCGACCTGACCCTGCTGCTCGAGGACCACGGCACGCTGCTCGGACGCTGGCGCGTCGGCCAGTAGCTCTGCTGCGCCACCCGCGCGGGTGCGCGCCCGTCGCACGCGGGCGCCGGCGACCGGTCCCGCTGCGAGGCGGGTTCGGTGGAGGTCGTGCGCCACGCGGGGGAGACCCCACGTCTCGCACGACCTCCACCCGGGCGGGTGCCGCGCCCGTCTCGGGCGACCCCGGCCAGGTCGTCGGCCGCCCCGTCCCCCCGGAGCGGAGCGACTCGACGCGCACGTGGCGGGGGTCCCCCGTGGGTGCGGGCCGGGTGCCCGCACCGGTCGATCATGGCGGTCGGGGCGCCGCGGTCTGAATGGTCGGATCGGACCATTGTCTTTACTTTCCCAGGGCCTTACGTTGTAAGGCCCTGGGCGCCGGTGCTCGCCGTCAGTCGCCGGGAGCCGCGGGCCCGACGTACCGGACGGGGGCCTCGCTGGTGGCGGCCCAGTGGCCGCCGTAGGCGTCGGTGAAGACGAGGGTGAGCGGCAGGGAGAGCTCGGCGTGCTCGCCGACCTGGATCAGCACGCTGAACTCGCGGCTGCTGCGGCCGGGCATCTCCTTCGCGAGCATGCCGCAGACGAGGCCGTCCTCGCTCTCGTGGGTGACGGCGAGGTCGACGATCGGGGTGACGTCGTCGTTGCTCACCCGCAGCGTGCAGCGCACGGCGCCGACCCGGGTCAGCAGCGTCGTCTCGACGTCGGTCAGGCGGACGGCGGGCACGCCGGGGTCGCGACGGGGGGCGTCGTCGGATCGCTCGGGGGCGTTCACGGCTGTCCTCTTCCTGTCGCGGGCCGGTTGGTGCCAGACGGCCGACCGACCGTAGATGCTGCCCCAGCCTGCGCGCCAATCGTTTCACCTTGCGGGGTGGAGGCCGTGAAGAACGTGTGACGGCCGTGTGTCGAGGGCCACTCCCACGACTTCGTGAATGAATTCACAAACCCTCGGAGGCGGTCTCCCCCCGACGTAGCGTCGAGTGCGTGGAGCCCCTCCTCGCCCTCACGTCCCTAGTCACCGACGATCCCGCCGGGCTGCTCCCGGCGCGGCAGCAGATGGCGCTGTCGCTGGGCTGGCACATCGTGCTGGCCTGCTTCGGCGTCGCCTTCCCCACCATCATCTTCGCGATGCACTGGCGCGGCATCTACCGCGACGACCGCGACGCGCTGGTCCTGGCCAAGCGCTGGTCGAAGGTCTCCGCGGTGCTCTTCGCGATCGGCGCGGTCTCCGGCACGGTGCTGTCCTTCGAGTTCGGCCTGCTGTGGCCGGGTCTGATGAGCCGCTTCGGCGACGTGCTCGGACTGCCCTTCGCCTTCGAGGGCCTCGCCTTCTTCCTCGAGGCCATCTTCCTGGGCATCTACCTCTACGGCTGGGGACGCATCCCGCCCAAGCAGCACCTGCTGATGCTCGTGCCGATGGGCATCACCGGCGTCGTCGGCACCTTCTGCGTGCTCGCGGTCAACGGGTGGATGAACAACCCCACCGGCTTCCGCATCGAGGACGGCGAGGTCGTCGACGTCCAGCCCTGGGTGGCCTTCCTCAACGACGGCGTGTGGATGCAGTTCCTCCACATGTGGGTGGCGGCCTTCATGGTCGCGGGCTTCGCGATCAGCGCGGTCTACGCCGCCGGGATGCTCCGCGGTCGCCGCGACCGCCACCACCGGCTCGGCTTCACCGTGCCCTTCGTCTTCGCCACCGTGGCCGCGCTGCTCCAGCCGGTCATCGGCCACCTGCTCGGCTCCCGGCTCGCCTCGACGCAGCCGGCCAAGCTGGCCGCCTTCGAGCTGGCCCTGGAGACCGAGAGCCCCTCGCCGCTGCGCCTGGGCGGCCTGCTGGTCGACGGCGAGGTCCGCTACGCCCTCGACATCCCCTACCTCGGCTCGCTCATCGCGCGGAACTCCTTCACCGAGCCGGTGCAGGGCCTCGACACCATCCCCGTCGACGAGCAGCCGCCGGTCAACATCACCCACCTGGCCTTCCAGTCGATGGTCGGCATCGGCACCCTGCTGGCCCTCGCGGTCGTGGTCTTCTGGCTGGCCCGCTGGCGCGGGCACGACCTGCTCGGCAACCGCTGGTTCCTGCGCGGCGCCGTGCTCGCCGGACCCCTGGCCGTCGTCGCCCTCGAGGCCGGCTGGATCGCCACCGAGGTCGGCCGGCAGCCCTGGGTCGTCTACGGCGTCATGCGGACCACCGAGGCTGCCGGTGACAACCCCGGCCTGTGGTGGCTGCTCGGCATCTCCACCGTCGTCTACACCGCGATGACCGTCGGCGCCGTGGTCGTGCTCCGCTCGATGGCCCGGCGCTGGCGCGAGGGCGAGGAGGACCTGCCCAGCCCCTACGGCCCGGAGCGCGAGTCGCTCGAGGGGGCCGACGCGTGAGCCTCGAGCTGGCCGTCGCCGCGGCGCTGTTCACCGGTGTGATCGTCTACGCCCTCCTCGGCGGGGCCGACTTCGGGTCGGGCTTCTACGACCTCACCGCCGGCGGCAGCCGACGCGGCGCGGAGCTGCGCACCCAGGTCGACCACAGTCTCGGGCCGGTGTGGGAGGCCAACCACGTGTGGCTCATCTACGTGCTCGTGGTGTGGTGGACCGGGTTCCCGGCCTCCTTCGCCTCCACCATGAGCACGCTGATCTTCCCCATGCTCTTCGCGCTGCTGGGCATCGTGCTGCGCGGGGCCGCCTTCGCGTTCCGCAAGTACTCCGGCTCGCTGCGCCAGGCCCAGCTCTTCGGCGCGGTCTTCGCCGCCTCCTCACTGATCACGCCCTTCTTCCTCGGCGCGGCCGCCGGCGCGATCGCCTCGGGCCGGGTGCCGGCCGAGGGACGCGGCGACGTGTGGGGGTCGTGGCTGACCGCCACGTCGTTCTTCGGCGGGGCCATCGCCGTCGGAACCTGCGCCTTCCTCGCCGGGGTCTTCCTGGTCGCCGACGCCGCGCGGGCCGGCCGCACACACCTGGTCGCGCAGCTGCGCGCCCGGACCCTCGGCGTCGGCGCGGTCACCGGGCTGGTCGTCTTCGCCGCCCTGGTGCCGCTCCACGAGGACGCCCCGACCCTGTGGGCCGGCCTCAGCGGTCGCGCCCTGCCGCTGGTACTGCTCTCCGCCGCGGCCGGCGCCGCCACCCTGTGGCTGCTCTGGGTCGGACGCCACTCCGTGGCCCGGCTGACCGCCCTCGTCGCCGTGGCCGCCGTGGTGTCGGGCTGGGGGATCGGGCAGTACCCCTGGCTGCTCGTCGACGAGGTCACCCTCACCGACGCCGCCGGCGCTCCCGCCACGCTGGCCGCCCTCCTCGTCGCCGTGGGCATCGCCGGCGCCGTCGTCCTGCCCGCCCTGGCGTACCTCTTCTCGCTGACGCAGTCGGAGAAGTGGGCCGACGCGGGGCACTGAGGGCGTCGGGTGGTGTGAGGGGGGCGGCGGGCGTCCGCGGGTTTCGCCAGCCGGCTGGTGAAACCCGCACCTGTCGGCCCACGCGTCGGCCGACAGGTGCGGGTCCGGGCCGACCGGTGTGACGCGAGTGACGGGTGGAGCCGGGGGACGTCAGGCGACGGGGTCGGCCTCGACCGGCTCGACCAGGCTGAGCTCGGCCGGGGCGGGGAGCGCCACGCGGAAGGCGTTGGCGGCGGCGTCGTAGGAGACCCGTCCGCCGTGGGCCTCGACCAGCTCCCGCACCACCGACAGGCCCAAGCCCGACCCACGGCGGCCGGTGCCCTCGGCGCGGGTGTAGGGGTCGAAGAGCTGCGGCACGAAGTCGGCCGGCACCCCGGCCCCCGCGTCGGAGACGGCCAGCTCGACCGGGGCGGGACCCGGGGCGGCGGGCGGCCCGGGGAGCGGACGGGCGGCCAGGACGACCGGCTCGGCGCCGTAGGCCTGGGCGTTGCCGACCAGGTTGACCAGCACCTGCTGCAGGCGCAGCGGGTCGGCCTGCACCCGGAGCCCGGGCTCGCACTCCAGGCGCAGGTCGAGGTCGGGGAAGACCTCGGCGCAGGCCTGAAGCTCCGCGGCGAGCAGGAGCGGGGCCGGCTCCAGGGCGACCACGGCGCGGTCGGTGGTGGCCACCGCGAGCATGTCCTCGGTCATGAGCGTCAGCCGGCGGGTGAGCATGCGGCTGCGGTCGATCATGGTGGCCTGTCGCTCCTCGCCGAGGTCGCCCCCGGCCTCGGAGAGCAGCTCGAGGTAGCCCTGCAGCCCGGTCAGCGGGGTGCGCATGTCGTGGGTGACCACGGCGACCATGTGCTCGCGCAGGTTCTGGGCGTCGAGGAGCTGGCGGTTGGTGGTCTCCAGGCGCACCGAGTCGCGCAGCACCCGGCGGTGCAGCGCGGTGACCTCGCGCAGCATGGCGAGCAGCACGACGGTCGCGGCGGTGAGGGCCAGGGCGCGTGCGCCGTACCACCCCACGGTGAAGCGCGACTCGGAGAAGAGGGTGAGGGTGGCGTCGCCGGTGGTGGCGACGACGGCGACGATCGCCCACGCCTCGATGCCCTGGGCGTCGCGGCGCCCCAGGACGCCGACCAGGGCCGCGCCGAGCGAGAGCAGGCAGAGCGCCACGATCCACGGGCCGAAGCGCTCGGTGAGCACGGTGTAGTCGCCGTCGACGATGATCGTGGGGATCCGGTCGGCGCCCGCGGTCACCAGCGCCGTGGTCCCGACGGCCGCGGCCAGGACGGTGCCGTGGGTCAGCAGCAGCCGGCGGCCGCGGTGCTCGAGGCTGCCCAGGCGCGCCTCCAGCCCGGCCGGCCAGGGCGCCAGGGCCAGCCCGATCAGCACCGGCAGCCCCGTGTGCCAGGCCGCCCACAGCCACGGCGCGCTGCTGGGGGAGGAGCCGAGGAGCCCGGTGGGGGTGAAGAGCCCGCCGAAGACCAGGGCGTGGGGCACGACGATCGCGGCCGACCAGACGTACGCGGCGCTGAGCGCCAGCACGCGGGGCCCGCCGCCGGCGCGGTACTGCTCGACCAGCAGCACCGCCGTCAGCAGGTCGCAGGCCAGCACCAGGGTGAGGAAGGCCGGCAGGAAGGCGGGGTGAGGACCCAGCAGCAGGTCGGCGTTGAGGAACAGCAGCCCCACCACGGCCGGCACCACCGCCGCGACCACCAGGGGCGCACGACGGGACGCGGCGGGCAGTGCGGCGGGCAGTGCGGAGGGCGGCGCGGCGGGCGGCGAGGAAGGAGCCTCGACGGCGCTCCCCGAGGCCGTCAGGACGGTCACGCTCGCAGTCTGACGCATCGCACCCCCTCCCGCGGCGCTTCGCCGCGATCCGGGCCGAGCGCCCGACCCGGCCCGTGCAGGGCCTGGCTACCGTGGTCGGCGTGAGCCTGACGACCGCGCCCACCCGCCCCCGGCGCACCTGGCCCGCCGCCCTGGGGATCTCCCTCGGCTTCGTCGCGCTGCTGTGGGTGCTCGAGCTCGTCGACGCCCTCCCCGGGGTGCAGTGGGACGACGACGGGATCCGCCCGCGCACCGGCGACGGCCTCGTCGGGGTGCTGCTCGCCCCGCTGCTGCACGGCGGCTTCGACCACCTCGCCTCTAACTCCCTGCTGGCCGCGCTCCTGCTCTTCCTCGTGCTGCTCGGGGGCATCGGGCGCGGGCTGGCGGCCACGGCGGTCATCTGGCTGCTCGGTGGGCTCGGCACCTGGCTGGTCTCCCCGGCCGGCACGGTGCACCTCGGGGCCTCCGGTCTCGTCTTCGGCTGGCTGGTCTACCTGGTGCTGCGCGGCTTCGTGGCCCGCCGGGTCGGCCAGATGGTGCTCGGCGTCGTGCTGCTGGTCGTCTACGGCGGGCTGCTGTGGGGCGTGCTGCCCGGGCAGCCGGGCATCTCGTGGCAGGGCCACCTCTTCGGGGCGCTGGCCGGCGCGGTCGCGGCGTACGTCGTGGCCCGGCCGGGCGCGGACACCTCGCGGGGCTGAGGCCGCCGGACCGTAGGGTCGGGCGGCGTGAGCGAGACCAGCACCGGCGAGGGCCCGGGCGAGGACCTGATCGTGACCCGCGGCGACGGGGTGGTGGAGGTCGTCTTCAACCGGCCCCACCGCCGCAACGCCTTCACCCGGGCGATGTACGCCGCGCTGAAGGACCTCTGCGCCGAGCTGCGCGAGGACAGCAGCGTGCGGGTGCTGGTGCTGCGCGGCGCCGGCGGGCGGGCCTTCGCCGCGGGCAACGAGATCAGCGACTTCGTCGACGCCGACGCGGTCGCCTACGAGGACTGGATCCGCGACCTGCTCGAGCAGATCTTCGCGCTCCCGCAGGTCACCGTGGCGGCCGTCGACGGGGTCTGCGTCGGCGGGGGACTGGCCGTCGCCACCCACTGCGACCTGCGCCTGGCCACGGCCGGCTCGCGCTTCGGCTACCCCATCGCCCGCACGCTGGGCAACGCGCTGGCCGCCTCGATCGTCTACCGCTGCGCCACCGTCTTCGGCGAGCCGGTGACCCGCGAGATGCTGCTGGCCTCGCGGCTCGTCGACGCCGAGCGCGCCCACGCCGTCGGTGCGCTCATGGCCGTCTCGCCCGACGCCGAGGCCCTCGACGCCGAGC
This sequence comes from Nocardioides sp. Leaf374, assembly GCF_916862475.1. Taxonomy (NCBI): domain Bacteria; kingdom Bacillati; phylum Actinomycetota; class Actinomycetes; order Propionibacteriales; family Nocardioidaceae; genus Nocardioides; species Nocardioides sp. Leaf374. Next base: position 12,049 of record NZ_CAKASO010000027.1, on the reverse strand, counting down.
TCGCCGCCCTGCTCGACGGGCTGCGCGCCGCCTCCTCGGTCACCCTGCGCGCGACCAAGGGCCAGCTGCTCGACCGCGCCCGCCGGCTCGAGGCCTCGCCCGCCGGTGACCACGAGCTGCTGCGCGAGGTCTACACCGGGCCCGACTTCGCCGAGGGGGTCCGGGCGTTCCTGGGCAAGGAGAAGCCGGCCTTCGGGTGAGGCGGCGGGTTTCGCCAGCCGGCTGGCGAAACCCGCACCGGTCGGCCCACGCACGGGCCGACAGGTGCGGGTCCGGGCCGACAGGTCCCCCCTGCGGGCCCGGTGGAGGGCGCGCCGGCCGTGCTGGGCGGCCGGGCGCGGAATGCGCCCGGGTCGGTCGTTGTTGGCGACAACCATGCCCCTCGACGACTCGCGCCGTGTCTCCGTGCTCCTCGGGCTCCTCTTCGGCCTGGCCGGCATGGGGTCGGCCTCGGCGGCCATCGCGCTCCCGGCGATCGGCGCGGAGTTCGGCACCAGCGTGGGCGGCGCGACCTGGGTGATCAGCCTCTACGCGCTGATGCTCGCGGTCACCACCGCGGTCTACGGCCGCGTCTCCGACCTCGTCGGGGTCAAGCTGCCGCTCGTCATCGGCATCGGCCTGATGACCAGCGGCGCGCTGGTCGCGGCCTTCGCGCCCTCCTTCGGCGTGCTGCTGGCCGCCCGGCTCTTCCAAGGCGCGGGCGCGGCGGCGGTGCCGACCCTGGGCGTGGCCATCCTCAGCGCGCGGTACGACGGGGCCGTGCGCGGTCTGGCCCTGGGTCGCCTCGCCGGCGTGGCGGCGGCGGTCAGCTGTCTCGGGCCGCTCCTCGGGGGCCTCGTGGAGCACGCCTTCGGGTGGCGCGCGGTGATGGCGATCCCGATCCTGGGCGTCGCGGTGATCCCCTTCCTGTGGCGCGCCCTGGTGGGGGAGGGCACCGGCGCGAGCCTGGACGTCCTCGGCGCCGTGCTGGTCGCGGTGACCGCGGCCGGGCTGGTGCTGCTCGTGCAGTCGCCGTCGACCGGCGTGGTGGTGGCCCTGGTGGGCCTGCTGCTGCTCGTGCTCGGCGCTCCGCTGGCGACGCTGCGGGTGCGGCGGCGGCCCCACGGGTTCCTGCCGCTGGCCGTGGTGCGCAACCCCGCCGTGGTGCGCAGCGCGGTGGCCGCGGCCGCGGTGCCGGCGGCGTGGTTCGGCCAGCTCATCGCGGTGCCGGCCGTGCTGGTGGCCGAGGGCTGGGAGCCCTGGCAGGTCGGACTGCTCCTCGTGCCGAGCGCCGTGCTGGCGCTCGCCGTGCCGCGGGTGGCCGGCCCGCTCATCAGCGGCATCGGCCCGACCGCCTGCCTGGCCATCTCCGGGGCCGTCGCCTCGGTGGCGCTGCTCGTCGCGGGCGTCGGGGCGATCCTCGACGTGCCGGCCGTGCTGGGCGGGGCCGTGGTGCTGGTGACCTTCGCCTTCGGCCTCGGTCAGCCCTCGCTCAGCGCCGCGGTCGGTGACGCCGTCGACGCCGACGTGCGCGGCGTCGCCCTCGGTGTGGCCACCCTGGTCTTCATGACCGGCGGCTCGGTCGGCTCCGCCGTGGTCGGCGGGCTCGGCGACGTGATCGGCATCGGCGCCAGCCTCGCCGTGCTCGCGCTGCTGCCGCTGGCCGGCCTGCTGGTGCTCGCCCCCGCGCTGCGCGGCTCCCGGCCGGCCCGGTCGTCGCGGCGCGCGGAGCCGGCGTACGCCGAGGTGGAGTGAGGGCGGGGCCCCTCAGGCCGGCTCGACGAGAGCCTCGCTGAGCGCGCTCAGCTCGGAGCCGTCGAGTCCGTGGCCGAGCAGGTAGGCCCGCGCGCCGCCGTGGCGCTCCTCCAGCGTGGACAGGAAGGCCCACATGGTCTCGGGGGTCGACCCGAGCGCCTCCTGCGGCACCGCGGCGATCCGGTCGCCGTACGCCGGCAGCCGGGTCAGCTGCTCGCGCAGCCCCGCGATGGCCTGCGCCGTGCGGGCGTAGTCGGCCACCAGGTCGTCGGCGACCACACCGACCGCCCGCAGCAGGACGGCCACGGTCACCCCCGTGCGGTCCTTGCCCGCGGAGCAGTGCGCGAGCAGCGGACGGTTGGCCGGGTCGGCGAGCAGCCGGGCCACGGTGACGATGCGGTCGCCGGAGGCCTCGAGGTAGCGGGCGTAGTGGGCGGCGACCCAGTCGCTGCGGTGGGAGGCGGTGAAGTCCCAGGCCACGTCGGCGGCGTGGACCTCGACGTGCTCGGCGCGCCGCTCCCGCTCGCGCAGCGCGGCGCTGGTCTCCTCGGCCACCTCGCGCGGCCCGCGCAGGTCCACGCGGCAGCGCACGCCGAGGCCGTCGCTTCCGACGAGGACCTCGGCCTGGGCGGCGTCGAGGAAGGCCACCGTGCCGCTGCGGTAGAGCACGCCGTGGCGCGTGCGACCGCCGTCGTCGGTGCGCAGGCCGCCCACGTCACGCAAGTTGTGCAGGTCGGGGAGGTGGTGCAGGTCGGGGAGGTCGGCGGGCGGACCGGCGGGGGCGGCCAGGGGGTCGTGGGTCACGGAGCAAGCCTGCCTCGCCGCCGGGTGGTTCACGCGGCCGGCACCGCAGGGCAGGCACCCAGCGTGGTCGTGGCGAGCATCAGGGGACCGAGCGCGGCCCAGGCGTCGCCGTAGTACGTCGGTGCCGCCGCGGCGGCCGTGTCCGCGGCCGCCAGCGCCGCGCGCGCGGCGGCGGGGTCGCCCGACGCGGCGTCGGCCCCGGCACGGGCCACCAGCATCACCGGGCTGGTGAAGCGCGACAGCGGCTCGCCCGACAGCGCCAGCACGTCGACGTCCAGCTCGGGGCCCAGCCGGTCGGCGGCCCGTGCGGCGATGGCGCGGTCGTCCGGGTCGCACGACTCGGCGTGACGGGCCAGGACCCGCGCTGCGTCGTAGCCGAACTGCGGCCCTCCTCCGCTCGGGGAGCCGGTCGCCCGGACCGACCCGTCGGAGGACACCTCGGCCCAGTCCGGCGGCAGGCGACCACCGAACGTCAGGCCCTCCAGCGCCGCTCGCGAACCGGCGGTCAGCTCCTCCCACCGGGGGTCGTCGGAGGCCGCGTCGAGCAGACCGGTGGCGACGGGCGAGACGTAGCTGGGGTTGAAGACGTACGGCGAGCCCCGGGTGGCCCACGGTCCGGCGACCAGCACGAGGCCCGCCGGGGTGCGGACGGTCTCGTGGTCGAGCACCGCTGTGCCCAGCCTCAGCCCCGCCTCGGTGTAGTCGGCCTCGTCGAAGGTCCGGCCCGCGGTCACGAGGGCTCGTGCGGCGTCGAGGTCGGCGTCGGCGGCCGGGGACGCGTCGACCACCGCTCCGTCGGCCCACCGCCAGCTGAGCAGGCCCTCGGCGGTCATCAGCTCCTCGCGCGTCCAGTCCCACACCCGGTCGAACGTGTCGCGATCGCCGGTGGCGACCGCGAGCAGCATGGCGTAGGCCTGGCCCTCACTGACGGTGTCGCCGCCCTGGTCGGTGCGCGCGACCCGGCCGTCCGGCTCGACGTAGGTCTCCAGGAAGGCCCGGGCGTCGACGTCGGCGCGTGGTCCCTCCGGCCCCCTCTCGTTGCCGGTGGGGCGCAGGAGGAGGACGAGCGTCGTGGCGACGAGGGCGACGACGAGCGCCGTGGCGCAGCAGAGACCGAGCAGGCGCAGGGTCCGTCGCCGCCCGGTGCGCGGGGGCTCCGCTGGTGCGACCCCGCCGTCCATCAGGCGCGCTCGGTGGCGAAGACGATGAGGTTGTCCTGGTAGCCGCCCGCGTCGGCGACGTAGGCGCCGTCGCAGGTGATCAGCCGCAGCTGCGCGTCGGGGGTCTGGCCGTAGACGGCGCGGGTGGGGAAGGCGTCCTTGGGGGCGGTGGCGAGCCGGTCGACGGTGAAGCTGGTGGTGGTGCCGTCGTCGCCCAGCACCTCGACCAGGTCGCCGGGACGCAGCGCCTCGAGCCCGGTGAACACCGCGGGCCCGGTGGGGGAGTCGACGTGCCCCGCGATCACCGCGGGGCCGGTCTCGCCGGGTCTCGGGCCGGCGGCGTACCAGCCCGCCACCTGCCAGCGCGGCGGGCGCTCCAGGGTGCCGTCGGCGACCACGGCGAGGTCGTCGAGCCGCGAGACGATCCCCAGGCGCGGCACCCGCACCTCCACCGGTCGCGCCGCCGTGGCCCCCTGCACCGGGATCGTCGAGGCACCCGACGACGGCGCGGAGGATCCCGACGGGGTGGTCGGGGCGGCGGCAGCCGAGGGCACGGCCGCGGTCGGTGAGGACGCCGCCTGCGGGCCGTCCCCGGCCCGTACGGCGACCAGCGCCGCGACGCCCGCGACGACGAGCAGCGTCACCGCGGCGGCGCGGCGTGCGACGGGGCGGGTGCTCACAGGTCGGCCTCGGGGTCGGCGGTGCGGGGGGCGGGCGCCGGTCGGGGGACCGGCGGGGTCGGTCAGGCGGTGGCGCGTCCGCGGCGCAGCAGCACCAGGCCGCCCAGCGCGGCTAGGGCGGCCAGGACGCCCGCGGCGGGCGCGGTCAGGTCGGTCGGGGCGCCTGCGGTGGGGGCGAGGCCACCGGCGCCGGTGTCGACGCCGCCGGAGGGCATGGTGGCCGCGCTGCCGCTGTCCTGGAGGGCTTTGATCTCGACGCCGCCGTCGGCCCCGTCGACGACCAGGAGGGTGTAGACGCCGCCGGCCTTGACCGCGACCTTGCCGGTGGTGGGCATGTCGGAGCCGGAGGCGACGTCGACCTGCCAGGTCTGCGCCGCGACGTTGGCGTAGGGGGTGGAGCCGCCGGTGGCGACGTCCTCGGCGATGACCGGGCCGCCGACGACGGCCGCGGAGACCGGGCCGTTGTCGCCGACGCCGGAGACCAGCCTGACCTTGGCCTGCCCGGCGGGCGGCGGGGTGAGGTCGTCGTCGATGACCTCGGTGCGCAGCGACTCGCCGCGGCCGGTGGCGACGACGGTGGCCGCCGAGCCGGGGTCGACCTCGACGAGCCGGGCCACCATCGGCTTGGCCGAGAGCGGCTGGCCGGCCTCGCGGAAGGCGATGCGGTAGCGGCCGGCCGGCAGGCGCTGGAAGTCGGAGACCTCGCCGTAGGGGACGTCGGTGAGGTTGAGCCGGCTGCCGTCGTCGAGGGGCAGCACCCGCACGTCGGCGTCGCCGGTGCCGGGGCTGAGGTGGCCCAGGCGGAGCCAGCCGGTGGTGGCGGGGGCCTGGGCGGCGGGGCCGTTGCCCGCCGTCGAGGGTGCGGCGGTGGCGCTCGGCGCCAGCGTGGTGGCCGCGACCGCGCCGAGGGCCAGCGTGGCCAGGACGGTCCGCGCCGGTGCGGTGCGGGAGGTGCGGGCGGTGCGGGGACGGCGGTGCGGGCTCACGGGTGCTCCTCGAGCGTTGGCTGACGGTCGTGCGGCGTCGAGACGTCGAGGAGTCGGTGCAGCTGGTCCCCCCGGCCCGGCCTGGCGGAGACCGCGCGCACCCGGGTGAGGGGTCGCGGGGTGGTCGCCAGGCACCACGGTACGTGACATACCCCGTACTCGCGCTCTTCATGCCTGCCGGGACGGCCGAGGGCCCGCCCCGTCGTGAGACGGAGGCGGGCCCTCGGGGGTGGAGCGGGGGTGTGCGGGTGCTACTTGCTGGCCTTGCGGGCGCGGCTGGCGATCTTCGCGCGCTCGCCGGCGTCGAGGATCACCTTGCGGATGCGGACCATCTCGGGGGTCACCTCGACGCACTCGTCGTCGCGGCAGAACTCCAGGCTCTGCTCCAGTGACAGCTTCTTGGCCGGGATCAGCTTCTCGAAGTTGTCGGAGGTGGCGGAGCGGATGTTGGTCTGCTGCTTCTCCTTGGTGATGTTGACGTCCATGTCGTCGGCGCGGGAGTTCTCGCCGACGATCATGCCCTCGTAGACCTCGGTGGTCGGCTCGAGGAACATCACGCCGCGCTCCTGCAGCGAGGTCATGGCGTAGGCCGTCGCGGCGCCCTTGCGGTCGGCGACGAGCGAGCCGTTGTTGCGCGAGCGGATCTCGCCGGCCCACGGCTCGTAGCCCTCGGAGATGTGGTGGGCGATGCCGGTGCCGCGGGTGTCGGTGAGGAACTCGGTGCGGAAGCCGATCAGGCCGCGGGCCGGCACGAGGAACTCCATGCGGACCCAGCCGGTGCCGTGGTTGGTCATCTGCTCCATGCGGCCCTTGCGGGAGGCGAGCAGCTCGGTGATCGTGCCGAGGTACTCCTCCGGGGCGTCGATGGTCAGGCGCTCGACGGGCTCGTGGACCTTGCCGTCGACCTCCTTGGTGACCACCTGCGGCTTGCCGACGGTGAGCTCGAAGCCCTCGCGGCGCATCTGCTCGACCAGGATGGCCAGCGCCAGCTCGCCGCGGCCCTGCACCTCCCACGCGTCGGGGCGCTCGGTGGGCAGGACGCGCAGCGACACGTTGCCGATGAGCTCGGAGTCGAGGCGGTCCTTGACCAGGCGGGCGGTGACCTTGGCGCCCTTGACCCGCCCGACCAGCGGCGAGGTGTTGGTGCCGATGGTCATCGAGATGGCCGGCTCGTCGACGTGAATGAGCGGCAGCGCGACCGGGTTCTCGGGGTCGGCGAGGGTCTCGCCGATGGTGATGTCGGGGATGCCCGCGATGGCGACGATGTCGCCCGGCCCCGCGGACTCGCCCGGCTTGCGCTCGAGGCCCTCGGTGACCAGCAGCTCGGTGATGCGGACGTTCTTGGTCTCGCCGTCGCGCTTCATCCAGGCGACGGTCTGGCCCTTCTTCAGGGTGCCCTCGTGCACGCGCACCAGGGCCAGGCGGCCCAGGAACGGCGAGGAGTCGAGGTTGGTGACGTGGGCCTGGAGCGGCGCGCCCTCGGTGTAGGTCGGGGCGGGGATGGTCTCGAGGATCGTCTTGAAGAGCGGCTCGAGGTCGGGGGAGTCGGGCAGCTCGCCGTTGGCGGGCTGGTCGAGACCGGCGACGCCGGCGCGGCCCGAGGCGTAGACGACCGGGAAGTCGAGCGCGTCCTGGCTGTGGCTGTCGTCGAGGAGGTCCATGAAGAGCTCGTAGGTCTCGTCGACGACCTCGGCGATGCGGGCGTCGCCGCGGTCGGTCTTGTTGACGACCAGGATCACCGGCATGTCGGCGTTGAGCGCCTTGCGCAGCACGAAGCGGGTCTGCGGCAGCGGGCCCTCCGAGGCGTCGACCAGCAGCACGATGCCGTCGACCATGGACAGGCCGCGCTCGACCTCGCCGCCGAAGTCGGCGTGGCCCGGGGTGTCGATGATGTTGATCGTCATCGGCTTGCCGTCGGCCGCGGGGCCGGCGTAGTGGACCGCGGTGTTCTTCGCGAGGATCGTGATGCCCTTCTCGCGCTCCAGGTCACCGGAGTCCATGACGCGCTCGGCGACGCTCTCGGCCTGGTGGGCGGTGAAGGCGCCGGCCTGGCGCAGCATGGCGTCGACGAGGGTCGTCTTGCCGTGGTCGACGTGCGCGACGATGGCGACGTTGCGCAGGTCGTTGCGGGTGGTGTTTCCAGACATTCGGTGCGTCGTCACTTCCGGTGGGAGTCGAGGGGCCCCGATGGAGCCTCCTCGATTCTAGGGCCGCGAGGGGTCCCCGCCCCCATCGGCGGCGGGGGCTGTGAGGTGCGCGACGACGTCGGCGGGCTCCAGCCGGGCGTACGCCGCCGTCGCGGCGGCCATCGCCCCGTCGGCGGCGAAGCGGCCCTCGTGGCGCCCCGCGGCGTCGCTCCACGACCAGCCCCAGACCCCGCCGCCGCGGGCCACCTCGACCCGGGTGTCGCGCGTCGGCGCAGGCGGCGGGGCCGGCTCCAGGCCCTGCTGCTCGCGCCACGTCGTGCCCAGCAGGGCCGCGAGCGTCGCGGCCAGGGCACGTCGCGCGGTCGGCCCCCCGGCCCCGGCCCGGGTGTCCGAGCCGGTGCCCGCCCGGCTGCTCGGCCGGGTGGCGACCGCGGCGACCGGGCGCTCGAGGCCGTCGGCGTCGAGGCGGGAGACCGCACCGCCCTGGCGGTCGCAGCGCACGACGTACGACGACCCGGCGGCGTCCTCGACCCGCGCGTGGCCCGGGCCGTGGGCGAGCACCGTCGCCCCGACGGCGGCCAGGGCCCCGACGACGTCGTCGTCGAGCAGCCGGGCGGTGCCGCCGCCCGCACCGAGCGCCCGCTCCTCGGCCTCCCAGCGACGCCGCCACCCGTCGCCGGCGAGGTCGGCGAGGGCGGCACGGTCGGGCAGTCGGCCCAGGGCGAGCTCCTCCAGCAGCAGCGACGCGTCGACGCCGGGCCACGGCTCGAGGCGGACCCGCGGCGGGTCGAGCTCGGCCACGGTGCGCTCGGGGTCGCGGAGCACCCGCGTGCCCGTGGTCGCGCTGTGCATCCCCAGCCAGTCGCCGCCGTGGCGCAGCAGCAGGACCACGTCGGCGCCGCCCGCGGCGACCGGCGGCACGACCGCGGGCACGAGCTGGGGGAGCAGCGCCGCCAGCGTCGTCGCCGCCGGCACCTCCACGGTGTGCTCAGCAGCGGGCTCGCCCACTGCGGCGCCGTCCACCGGGTCGCCGACCACCGTCACCCGCACCGGGGCGCCCTCGCGACCCGCTGCGCCGCGACGTCCCCCGGTCCTGGGCCCGGTCCCGCCCGCCCTGCTCCTCGCTGCCACCGCCCCATCGTCGCCCACGACACCCACGATCCCCACCACACCCGTGACGCTCCCGGTCGCGTGATCGCCCCGCCTAGGCTGGCGCCATGCCGAACATCGCCACCACCGACCGGGTCGACCGCGAGCAGCTGCTCGACTTCGTGCGCACCCGCCACCACCTGACGCTGATGACGACCAAGTCCGACGGCCGGCCGCAGATCTCGCCGGTCACCGGGGGCGTCGACGCCGAGGGCCGCATCGTCATCTCGACCTACCCCTCGCGCGCCAAGGCCACCAACCTGCGCCGCAACCCCGCCGCGACGGTGCTGGTCCACTCCGACGACTGGGACGGGCCGTGGGTGCAGGTCGACGGCACCGCCGAGGTGCTCGACATGCCCAGCCAGGAGGCCGAGGACGGCCTGGTGGAGTACTTCCGCTGCATCGCCGGCGAGCACTCCGACTGGGAGGAGTACAGGGAGGCGATGCGCCGTCAGGGCAAGTCGCTGCTGCGCATCACCGTGACGGGCTGGGGACCGGTCGCCACGGGCGGCTTCCCGCCCGACCGCGTGCCCTCCTGACCCGCTCCGCGGAGCCGGCGCGGGCCCGCGCTCATGACGCCGGCGCGGGCTCGGGCCCGAAGTCCTGCTGCTCGCACTCCGCGACGCCACGGCACCAGCGCAGCGCGCGGTAGCGCCGCTCCAGCTCCTCACGCACCGCGGCGTACGCCGGGTCGCGCACCTGGCCGTCGGGCCCGACGAGGTTGCTCTCCTGGAAGGGGTCGAGCTCGCGGTCGTAGAGCTCCTCCGCGCCGTCCCACCACCGCACCCACGTGAAGCGGGGCGTGCGGACCCCGCGGAAGGACCAGCCGAAGGCCCGCAGCTCGCGGCGCCCGGAGGTGCCGGCCTGGATGAGGCTGGTGGCGCCCAGTGAGCCGCCCCGCAGCGCGGGCAGCAGCGACTCGCCGTCGGTGTGCCCGGCGGAGCGCACGTCGCCGAGCACCCCGGCCAGGTCGAGGAAGGTGGGGGCCAGGTCGATGACGGTGGCCGTCTCCGTGCTCGTCGTGCCGCCCGGCACGCCCGGACCGCGCAGCACGAAGGGGACCTGGAGGTCCTCCTCGTAGGGGTAGTTCTTGCCGTAGATGCGGTGCTGGCCGGTGAGGAAGCCGTTGTCGGAGACGTAGACGACCACGGTGTCGTCGAGCTCCCCGGCGCGGTCGAGGGCCTCGATGACGGCCGCGTTGGCCTCGTCGACGGCCTGCAGGCTGCGCAGCCGGTCGCGGTACCACTCGGTGCGCACCGGCACGCCGTCGCGGCCGCGGCGCACGGCGGGGGGCTTGTCGGAGGTGTCGGGCTCGTCGAAGGACGGGTCGTCGGCGCTGGGCAGCCCGACGTCGGAGAAGAGGCCGCGGTGGCGCTCGGCCGGCACGGGCGGGCCCCACGTGCCGTCGCTCTCGGTGGCGTCGTGGGGGCCCACGTGGGAGGCCCAGACGAAGAACGGCCGGTCGCCGGCCGACCAGCGCTCGACCAGGTCGACGGCCTGGTCGCGCACCACGTCGGCGACGTAGCCGTCGTAGGTGCGCGGGCGCCCGTCGTCGTAGAAGCGCGTGCCGTAGTAGCGGTAGGTGTCGGCGATCGTCGGGCTCCAGTAGTCCCAGCCGCGCATCCGGCGCGAGCCCGTGGTGTAGGAGTTCAGCGTCTTGCCGACGAACCCGGTGCGGTAGCCGGCGTCGTGCAGCCAGGCCGCGAGGTTCTGCTCGGTGTTGTGGCGGGCGAAGGCCTGGTAGCCGCCGTAGGCCCCGCGGTTGTGGCGCACGCCGTTGTTCTGGGCGTACTCCCCGGTGAGGATCTCCGCGCGCGCCGGGCAGCACAGCGGGTGGGGGCTGATCGCGTCGGTGAACTCCGTGCCCGCCTCGGCGAGCAGGCTCCGCGTCAGCGGCATGTGCTCCAGCTCGGTGTCGGTCTGGTCGTCGGAGCTGAGCAGGACGATGTTGGGGCGGGTGCCCCGGGCGTCGGCGACGTCGGTGACCGCGGTGCCCGTGGCCGGGTCGCCGTCGGCGCGCTCCGGGGCCGCACGGCACGACACCAGCCCGCCCACCACGAGCAGCCCGGCGAGCGCCCCGGCGAGCGGTCGGGCGAGCGCCTGGCGGCGGCTCGGGGCACCGGGAGGTGTGCTCATGTCGGACTCCGTGGGGGCGGGGGCGGGCAGGTGCGGGACGAAGGGACCAGCTGGCCGGCAAGTAAACCCGGACCCACCCCCGCTGCGGGAATCCTCCTGCCCGCGCTGGGCGACGGGTGCCTGCCGACGTGGGCCGGGTGACGTAGGCCTTGTCACTGTCGGTGGCCTGGGCTTCGCTGGGGCCATGACTCTCGGGACCTCCTCCGCCCCCCGGCCGCTCGCCGCTCGTCGCTGCGGCTTCGTGCCGCCCTACCTGCTGCGCCGGCTCGGCTGGGAGCAGACGTTGTCGCTCGATGCCGGCTTCCGCGCGGCGCGCCCGGGCCCGGCGTCGGCGCCGCCGCCGCTCGCCGCGCGCGCCACCGCGGCCTGGACCGTGCATGACGCCGGGGCCACGACCACGCTTCCGGGCCGTCCCGTGCGGCGCGCGGGCGAGGGCGCGACCGGCGACCCCGCGGTCGACGAGGCGGCCACGGGCATCGCGGCCTCGCTGGCGCTCTTCGCCGACGTCTACGACCGCGACTCCTACGACGACGCCGGCGCGCCGGTGAGCCTCACCGTCCACTACGGCCGCGACTACGCCAACGCCTTCTGGGACGGCACGCAGCTGGTCTTCGGCGACGGCGACGGCGAGGTCTTCGGTCGCTTCACCGCCGCGGTCGACGTGCTCGCCCACGAGCTGGCCCACGCGGTCACCGAGCGCAGCGCGGGGCTGGTCTACCAGGGCCAATCGGGCGCCCTCAACGAGTCGGTCTCCGACGTCTTCGCCGCCTGCCTCGCGCAGCGCCTGCTCGGTCAGTCGCCGCAGGAGGCCGACTGGCTGATCGGGGCCGACATCTTCCTGCCCGGGGTGGCCGCGCGCGGCCTGCGCGACATGCGCGCGCCCGGCACGGCCTACGACGACCCGCGCCTGGGCACCGACCCCCAACCCGGCCACCTCGACGACTACGTCGAGACCAGCGAGGACAACGGCGGGGTCCACCTCAACTCCGGCATCCCCAACCGCGCCTTCCAGCTCGCCGCGGTCGCGGTCGGCGGGTCGAGCGCCGAGGGCGCCGGCGCGATCTGGTACGCCGCGCTCACCGGCGGCCGGGTCGGTCCGCGCACCGACTTCGCCGGCTTCGCGGCCGCGACGGTCGCGGCGGCCGGGGTGCACGCCGACGCCGTCGGCGCGGCGTGGGAGGAGGTCGGGGTGACGCCGCGGGCCGGTGGCAGCCGCGCGGGGGAGGACGGCGCGGTCGGTCGCGGCGCCGACC